>CANQCG010000011.1 GCA_947589645.1 uncultured Clostridia bacterium | reverse complement strand
ACTTCTACCCATTCAGAAAGAGCATTTACAACAGATGCACCTACTCCATGAAGACCTCCTGATACTTTATATCCACTATCTCCACCAAATTTTCCACCTGCATGTAAAACAGTATAAACTGTTTCTGCTGTTGAAATTCCTGTCTTTGGATGTATTTCTACAGGTATACCTCTACCATTGTCTTGAACAGAAACCACATTATCTTTTTCTATTGTAATATTTATTTCTGTACAATAACCTGCTAATGCCTCATCAACACAGTTGTCAACTATTTCATAAACCATGTGATGTAAACCTCTTACAGAAGTACTTCCTATATACATTCCAGGTCTTTTTCTAACTGCCTCTAATCCTTCTAAAACTTGAATTTGTTCTGCACCATATTTGTGCTCATACTTTTCCATTGTGTTCCTCCCTATCTTTGAATTCTTTTTATTCTTCAAAAATCTCTCCATTTACAACTTTAAATGAAGTATATTCTAGATTTTTAGTTTCTATTTTTTCTGTACAAGTTATTATTACTTGTATATTCTTTATATATTCTAAAAAACTCTTTTTTCTTTTCTCATCAAGCTCAGACATAAAATCATCTAATAATAATATTGGATACTCCCCTATTTCATCATAAATAACTTGCAATTCTGAAAGCTTTAATGAAAGAATACTAGTTCTATGTTGACCTTGTGATCCATAAATATTTATTTGTTTATCATTTATATATATCACAAAATCGTCTCGATGTACACCTTTTGTTGTAAAACCCTTTATTATATCTAAACTTCTTCTCTCTTTTAATTTTTTTAAAAACTCTTGCTTAATTGCACATTCAGAAATATATTCTATTTTTATTTGTTCTTTATTTTTTGTAATTTCGCTATGAATCTTTGTTATTTTTTCTTTTATTTTTTCTATAAATTCGTTTCTATATAAATAAATTTTTTCTGCATAATCAGCTAACTTTTCATCCCAAATATCTAAAAGTTCTGGACTTTTATTTTCTAATTTTATTTGTCTCAAATAATTATTTCTTTGCTCTAAAGTTTTTGTATATAAACTTAAAATATGAATATAGTTTGGTCTTAATTGACTAATCATAATGTCTAAAAATTTTCTTCTTTTTTGAGGTCCTTCTTTTAAAATATTTATATCATCTGGAGTAAAAATAACAACATTAATATTTCCTAATAATTCACTGAGTTTCTTTAATTTTATTTCATTTAAATAAAGATTTTTTTTATTATTTATTTCTACTTTTATTTTTCCTTCTCTATCTGATTTTTTAAAAAATATCTCTACTGAACAATTTTCTTTATTAAAATTAATTAACTCTTTATCATTATTTGTTCTAAAAGACTTTCCTATACTACTTAAAAAAATTGCTTCTATAATATTTGTCTTTCCTTGTGCATTTTCTCCATAAAATAAATTAACTTCTGGCTTCAAATTTATTTTTTTATTTTCATAATTTCTAAAATTTGTTAAATTAATTTCTTTAATCCACATTTTGTTCTCCAATTGTGTAAAACTTTTATTCTTTTAATCTAATTGGTAAAATCATATAAACATAGTCATTATTTTCTGTAGATTTTACTAAACATGGAGAAATACTACTTCCAAATTCAACAAAAACTTCTTCTTCATCAATTGCTTTTAAACTATCTAAGAAATATTTTGGATTAAACCCTGCTTCTATATTTTTTCCTTCTGAAGAAACAAAAAGTTCTTCTTTTGCTTCCCCTGTTTGATTTGTACAAGAAATTGTAACTTTTCCAATATCAACAGAAACTTTTACAGGGTATTTCTTTTCTTTTTCAATAGTTGATGAAGAAATTAAACTAATTCTTTCAAAACTATTTTGTAAATTATTTTTATTAACTTTTATTCTTGTTTCCCAATTACTTGGAATTACTGTTTTATAATTTAAAAATTCTCCATCTAATATTCTAGTAACAACTTTACAATTGTCCATTTCGAATAATGCTTGATTTTTTGCTATTCCAATTTTAACATTTTCAAAAGAATCTGATAATATTTTATTTACTTCATTTAATGTTTTCCCTGGAATTACTGCTGAAAAATTGTTAACTTTCGTTTGTAAAAAAATGCTCCTTAAAGCTAATCTAAAACCATCAACAGCAACTAAATTTAATTTATTGTTTTCCACTTCAAATAAACAACCTGTGAAAATTGGTCTATTTTCTTCTGTACTAACAGCAAAAATTGTTTTTCTTATCATGTTTTTTAATATGCCTTGTTCTAATTCAATAGAATTTTCTACCTCTATTTTTGGAAGTTCTGGAAATTCATCTGGATTCATTGTTGTTAATTTATATAATGATCCTTCACATTCAATTTCTAATAAATTATTATTGTTTATTCTAAGATTAATTTCACTATCTGGTAATTTTCTTATGATTTCACTAAACATTGTAGCATTAACTACACAACTACCTTGTTCTTTTACTTCACATTTCATTACATATTCTATTCCTAATTCTAAGTCATAAGTAGTTAATTTTATTTCATCATCATTTGTTTGAATTAATATTCCTTCTAGTATAGGCATTGTAGTTTTAGATGCTACTGCTTTAACTACGGAATTAATGGCTTTAAGTATGGTGTCTTTGTAACATACTATTTTCATTTTTCGCATCTCCTTTATAATTAATATAATATTTTTAGTAGTAATAGTATTAGGTATTGTGGAAATAGTGGAAAACCATGTTCACAATGAATATGCCTAACAAAATTACTGTTTATATCTTTGTGGAAAACTTTTTGATTATTCCACAATTAATTTTTCTTTTGTTAATAGTTTTAGTTATTAACAATTTATTTACAGTTTTTTAACACTAGGTTGTGAATATCTAATCTTGCTTTTCCGTAAGAATAGAAAGATAATTTTTTTGCAAACAAAAATTTAACAAACATTAATTTTAAAAAATATTTTATTTTGTTTTTATTTCTATTTTTCTCCTTCTAAAATTATATTTTTAACACTTTCCACAATTAGTCTTGTATTATTTTTTTCTTTTACTTCTTTTTCTATTTTTTTATAAGCATGCATTACAGTTGAATGATCACGATTGCCAAACTCGTCCCCTATCTTAGGAAAAGACAAATTTGCAATTTCTCTACACAAATACATAGAAATTTGTCTTGGAAAAGCAATATCGTTTGATCTTTTATCACTTACTAAATCTTCTTTATTAACATTAAAATATTTTGCAACAGTTTCTTTTATAAAATCTGCTGAAATAACCTTTTCACTTTGCTGTTTAAATTCATTAATGGTCTTTTCTGCAAGTTCAATTGAAATTGGTTCATTATTTAATGAAGCTATAGCTACTATTTTATTAAATACACCCTCTAATTCTCTAATATTAGAATCTATTTTATTTGCAATATTTGAAAGAATATGATCATCAACAATAATACTTTCATCTTGAGCTTTTTTTCTTAGAATTGCAAGACGAGTTTCATAATCTGGGTTAGATAAATCTGCTAATAGTCCCCATTCAAATCTTGATTTTAATCTATCTTCTAATAAAGGAATATCTTTAGGAGCTTTATCACTAGAAATTATAATTTGTTTTCCTTCTTCATGTAATGTATTGAAGGTATGGAAAAATTCCTCTTGTACCCTATCTTTTCCACCAATAAACTGAATATCATCTATTAGTAAAACATCTATGTTTCTATATTTATTTCTAAAAGCTTCGTTTTTAAAATCTTTAATTGCATTTATTAATTGATTAGTAAATTTTTCTGAAGTTACATATAATACATTTGCTTTTCTATTATTTTGTAAAATTCTATTACCTATAGCATGCATTAAGTGAGTTTTACCTAAACCTACACCACCGTAAAGGAATAAAGGATTATAAGCCTCTCCAGGTCTATCTCCTACTGCTAAAGCAGCAGCATGCGCAAAACGATTGTTATTTCCAACAACAAATGTTTCAAATGTATATTTAGGGTTTAATGTTTTATTTGTATATTGTGTTAAATCATCATCAACATCTACTTTTGTCTCTGCCTTTATAACTTGATTGCTATTTTGAGAAATATCCTCCTCATTCCACACAACAGAAAAAGACCAATCTTTATTGGTTATAAATTTTAATGTGTTTAAAATTAAAGGAGAATATCTGCTCTGAATAGAATCTTTATGATACTCTGAAATAGCTTTAAAAACAATATGGTTTCCTTCTATACTCTGAATTTCTAAAGGTTTTATCCAAGTTTCGTATGTAATTGATGTTACTTCGTCTTTTAAAAGTTCTTTTGCTTTTGTTAAAAGTTCTTGTTTATCTAGTGGCATAGTAAAAACATCCTTTCAAAGTAGAATACCTAAAAAGTGGTTTTTCCACTTTATTAGTTTGCTATTTAGAGTCTAAGGAAATAAAGCATTGAAGAATTATAGCAAAAAATATTTAAGTTTTCCACAAAGTTTTCCACAGGTGTGAATAACTTTGCAAAAATACATTTAAAAACATTTAAAAAATTACGAACATTAATTTTAATATTTGTTTATATTAAAAGTTGTTTTACCAATAATATCAAAATATTGGTAAATAAGTCAATATAATTGTGAATATTTTTTAAAATAAGTGGATAATTTGTAAAACAATTGTGGAAAACTTTTTTATTATTTCAAAAATATTACAAAAATTGATATGTTTCTTTTATTTTATACATCATTTTTTAAGAAAAATCAATATACAAAATTAAGTTCGAGAAGGTTTAAAAAAATATTTTATTTTACTTGACAAATCTGTAAAAACTGGTATATAATAGAAACACTTGTTATTAAATAGAAATTCCAATAGGAATATATATAAATAAATTAACTAGGAGGTGCAAAATGAAAAGAACATACCAACCAAAAAAAAGACAAGAAAAGAAAGAACATGGTTTTTTAAAAAGAATGAAAACTAGAGCAGGCAGAAACGTATTAAAATCAAGAAGAGCCAAGGGAAGAAAAGAAATCTGCGCTTAATAAAAGGTCATGTAAATGACCTTTAAGTCTCTTTATTCTTTTTATTTTTGAACTTAAAAGAGGAGAAGAGATATGAAAAAAACAGTAATGTTAAGGAAAAACTATGAATTTAAAAAAGTTTTATCAAAAGGTAAATACTATTCTGGTCAATATATAGAAGCATTAATTATAGAAAAGCAAAAAGGTACAAATTCTTTAGGAATAGCAATAAATTCTAAAATAGGCACAGCAGTAGAAAGAAACAAAATAAAAAGACTATTTAGAGAAAGCTATTATTCACTAGAAGAAAAAATAAAAGATGGACAAGAAATAGTTTTTTTATGGAAAAAGAAGACACCAATTGATTGTGCAACATATAAAAACATAAAAAAAGACATGGAAATTATCTTTGATAAAGCAAATATTTTAAGTAAAGAAAATTAAAATGAAAAATATATTAATAAAAATAATTGAATGGTATCAAAAGCATATTTCCCTATGGTTAGAGCAAAAACATATAATGTGCAAATTTTATCCAACATGTTCTGAATATACAAAACAAGCAATACAAAAATATGGAGTTTTAAAAGGTATATTCTTAGGAATCTGGCGAATACTTAGGTGTAATCCATTTTCCAAAGGTGGATATGATCCATTAAAATAGGGCGGAGGAAAAAATGGGTTTCTTTGCAAACTTATTTGGATATTTATTAAATTTTATTTATAACATAATAGGCAACTATGGGTGGGCAATAATAGTTTTTAGTATTGTAATAAAAATAGCAATGATTCCTTTTTCAATAAAACAGCAAAAAACATTAAAGAAAAACACAAAGTTGCAAGAGAAAATGAAGGAAATACAATTTAAATACAAGAACAATCCAGAAATGCTAAATCAAGCTACAATGCAATTATATAAAGAAGAAAATCTTAGTCCATTTTCTGGTTGTTTTTCAGCTATAATACAACTTGTTTTGCTAATATCTATTTTTTACTTAGTACGTTCACCACTTACATATATGAAAAAAATTGATACAGATGTAATAAAAAAATACGAAACAATAGTAAAAGAGGAAAATTTATCAAAAACTAGCGGTTACCCAGAAATAGAAATAATCAGAGAAGCAGAAAAGCTAAAATCTATACAAAGGGAAGACATTAATAATGACGAAATACAAAAAATTGAAACAAATATGACTTTTTTTGGTTTAGATTTAAGTCAAGTACCATCACAAAACACAGGTGATTGGAAAGTATATATAATACCTATATTATATGTTCTAATTTCTTTTGTATCAATGAAAGTTTCTTTAGGAACACAAAATAAGAAAGAAGACAAAAAATTATTAACAGAAGAAAACGGCAAACAGGTAGAAGGAGAAAGTGCAGAAGAAACAGGAGATATGCAAGATGTTATGAATCAAGTAAACAAAAATATGTCAATGATATTTCCTATAATGTACTTATCTGTAGCTTTAATAGCACCTTTAGGTTTAGCATTATATTGGTTAGTTAACAGTATTTTAATGATTGCAGAAAGATTAGTTTTAAACAAAGTAATTAAGGATGACGAATAAGGAGGAGCAAAATGACAAGCATAATTTCAGAGGGAAAAACATCTACAGAAGCAATAGAGAAAGGTTTGAAACAGCTAAATGTTTCAAAAAAGGATGTTAATATAAAAATTTTAGAAGAAGAAAAAAGAAGCTTTTTTAGTATATTAGACCCAAAAGTAGTTAAAGTAGAAATTACAGTTAGAGAAGATGCAGTACGTAAATCACATAAAAGAGAAGAAAAAGAAATACAGCTATCTGAAGCAGAATTTAAAAAAGCAGAAGAGAAAATAAAAGTTTTTTTAGAAAGCTTTATATCAGGTGTTAAAGAAGAACTTACTTATGCAATAACGCTAAATAATGGCATTGTAGAAGTTGAAATAAAAGGAAAAAATGCAGGTTTTCTTATAGGATATAGGGGAGAGACCCTATATGCAATGCAAACATTATTAACATCAATTGCAAATAGAGGAACAGAAGAAAGAGTTTTGTTAAGACTAGATATAGAAAACTACAAAGCAAAAAGAGAAAAAACATTAGAAAATTTAGCTCTAAGAACAGCCGAAACAGTTATGAAAACAGGAAAAACAATTACTTTAGAGCCAATGCAAGCATATGAAAGAAAAATAATTCATAGTGCACTTCAAGACAACAACAAAATAAGCACAGATAGTGTAGGAGTAGAGCCAAGAAGAAGAGTAGTAATATCATTAATTAAATAGAAATCGGAAGTCAAAGTTCGGATTTCAATCTAAAAGTTTAGATTGCCGTCTTTGACTTTTTAAATAGGAGGAAAACATGTCAACAATAGTAGCAATATCTACGGCACCACGGAATAGGTGGAATTGGAATAATAAGAATGAGTGGACAAAAAAGTTTTGAAATATTGCAAAAAATATTTAGTCCCAAAAATCCGGAAGACATTAAAAACATAAAAGGATACACAATGAAATATGGGCATATTATGGACGGAGAAGAAATTGTAGACGAGGTTTTAGTTTCATATTTTAAAGAGCCTAACAGCTACACAACGGAAAACATGTGCGAAATAAATTCACATGGAGGAAATATAATAGTAAAAAAGATACTAGAGCTATGTTTAAAAAATGGAGCGGAGCTTGCAGAAGCAGGGGAGTTCACCAAAAGAGCTTTTCTAAATGGAAGAATAGATTTAGTACAAGCAGAATCAGTAATAGACTTAATTAATTCTAAATCTCAAAGAGAAGCAAAAACGGGAGTAGAGCAATTAGAGGGTAAATTATCTAGCAAAATTAAAGAAATAAAGCAAGAAATATTAGATACACTTGTAAATATAGAAGTAAGCATCGATTATCCTGAATATGACGTGCCAGAAACAGATAATTTGCAAACGGCCCAAATGCTTGAAAGCGTAAGTCAAAAATTAATTAAATTAGAAAATAGTTTTGACAATGGAAAAATAATTAAAAATGGAATAAAAACCGCTATAATAGGAAAGCCAAATGCGGGAAAATCATCTTTGTTAAATGCCATATTAAATGAAAATAGGGCAATAGTAACAGAATATGAGGGAACAACACGCGATACAATAGAAGAAATGGTAAACATAGGGGGTATTCCAATTAACTTAATTGATACAGCTGGCATAAGAGATACAGAAGACTATGTAGAAAAAATAGGAATTTCAAAATCAAAAAAAATGGCAGAAGATGCAGATTTAATAATAGCTATATTTGATAGTTCAAAAGAACTAGAAAAAGAAGACTTAGGCATTTTAGAAATAATAAAAAATAAAAAAAGCATAATTTTACTAAATAAAATAGACTTGGAAAATAAAATTTCTGAAAATGAAGAGAGATTAAAATCAGCAAGTAAAAACATTTTAAAAATATCTGCATTAAACAAAACAGGACTAGAAGAACTAGAAGAAAAAATAACAGAACTATTTAACTTAAACGAAATAAATTTAAACGATGATTTAATAGTTACTAATATAAGACACAAAAATTTAATCACGCAGGCAATAAAAAATGCAGGAGACGCGAAAAAGGCTTTAGACGAAAAAATGCCTTTAGATATAGTAACTATATTCATAAAAAATATAATTAGCTGTATGGACGAAATAACAGGTGAGGTCGCAACAGAAGAAATAATAAATGAAATCTTTTCAAAATTCTGTCTTGGAAAGTAGAACAAAAGTTCTTGTTCCACGTTATACAATTTTAAATTTAATAAAGAAAGGAAAAATAAAATGAGTTATTTAGCAGGAGAATATGATGTAGCAGTTATAGGTGCAGGACATGCTGGATGCGAAGCAGCACTTGCTAGTGCAAGGCTTGGAATGAAAACTTTGATATTTTCAATAAGCTTAGAAGCGGTAGCAAACATGCCATGTAACCCTCACATTGGAGGAAGTTCTAAAGGACATTTAGTAAAAGAAATAGATGCCCTAGGGGGAGAGATGGGCAAAAATATAGATAAAACTATGATACAACTTAAGATGTTAAACACATCAAAAGGGCCAGCAGTTCATTCCTTAAGAGCGCAAGCTGATAGAAAAAGATACCAAGCAGAGATGAAGCACACATTAGAAAAACAAGCAAATTTGGAATTAAAACAAGCAGAAATAGTAGATATAAAAGTTGAAGACGGAAAAATAAAAAGTATAGAAACAGATGTAGGTGCAATATATAATGTAAAAACTTTAATTGTTGCAACTGGAACATATTTAAAAGGAAAAATATTTATAGGAGAATATAGTAGAGAAAGTGGGCCAGATGGAGTTTTCCCGGCTAACAAATTATCAGAAAGTTTAAAAAGATTGGGAGTAAACTTAATAAGATTTAAAACAGGAACTCCTGCAAGAATAAATAAAAAGAGCATAGACTTTTCAAAAATGGAAGTACAAAAAGGAGAAGAAGGCCTAACACCATTTTCTTTTGAAGACGAAGCTAAAGATTTTGAGCAAGTAGATTGTTACCTAACTTATACCAACGAAGAAACACACAAAATTATTAGAGAAAACTTATATAGATCTCCATTATATGGTGGAGAAATAGTAGGAACAGGTCCAAGATATTGTCCTTCAATAGAAGATAAAGTTGTAAGGTTTAGTGATAAACCACGTCATCAAATATTTGTTGAGCCAATTGGCATAGATACAGATGAAATGTATATACAAGGAATGAGTTCATCACTTCCAGAAGATGTGCAAATAGCAATGTATAGAACAATACCTGGCTTAGAGCATGCAGAATTTACAAGACCAGCCTATGCAATCGAATATGATTGTATAGACCCAGCAGATTTAAAACTATCATTAGAATATAAAACTATAGATGGACTATTTTTCGCAGGTCAAACTAATGGTACATCAGGTTACGAAGAAGCAGCATGCCAAGGCTTAATTGCTGGAATAAATGTTGTACAAAAAATAAAGGGAAAAGAGCCATTAATAATAGATAGAACTGAAGGCTACATAGGAGTTTTAATTGATGATATTGTTACAAAAGGAACAAATGAGCCATATAGAATGATGACATCAAGAGCAGAGTATAGGCTTTTATTAAGGCAAGATAATGCTGACTTAAGACTTACACAAAAAGGCTATGAAATAGGGTTAATATCAAAAGAAAGATATGAAAAGTTTTTGGCTAAGAAGAAAAACATAGAAGCAGAAGTAGAGAGATTAAGAAATACAATAATAAGGCCAACAGAAAAAGTAAATAAGTTTTTAGTGAAACAAGGTACATCTGAACTTTCAACTGGCACAACCCTTGCAGAATTATTAAAAAGAACAGAAATTACATACGAAGAACTAAGCAAAATAGATGAAAATAGGCCAAACTTAAATAAAGCAGAAAAAGAAGAAGTAGAGATACAAATAAAATATGAAGGCTATATAAAAATGCAAGAAGAGCAAGTAGAAAAATTCAAAAAGACAGAAACGAAACTTTTACCAGAAGACTTAGATTATAATGAATTAAAAGGACTAAGCTTAGAAGCAAGACAAAAGTTAAACAAACATAAACCACATTCTATTGGACAAGCATCAAGAATATCTGGAGTTTCCCCTGCAGATGTTTCTGTACTATTAATATATTTACAATCAAAGAATAAAAAAGAAGAATAAGAAGGGAGTGTTAAACGTGGAACAAAACTTTAAACAAAAGCTGTTGCAAGAGATACCAGATTTAACAGAACAAATGCAACAGCAATTTGAAGACTATATGAAATTATTATTAGAATGGAATGAAAAAATAAATTTAACAGCTATAACAGACGAAAACGATATAATACAAAAACATTTTGTAGATTCTTTAACAATTTCAAAATATATAAAGAACAAAACATCAATTGTTGATGTTGGAACAGGAGCTGGTTTTCCAGGGATACCAATAAAAATAACAAGACAAGATGTAAATGTAACATTAGTTGATTCATTAAATAAACGCCTACTATTTTTACAAGATGTCATAGAAAAGCTAAACTTAAAACAAGTACAAACAGTACATTCTAGGGCAGAAGAATTTGGACAAAACAAAAAATATAGAGAAAGTTTTGATGTTGCAGTATCAAGAGCAGTTGCAAACATGAGTACTTTAGTAGAATACTTATTACCATTAGTAAAATTAAACGGAATTTGTATTTGTATGAAAGGGCCAGAAATAAAAGAAGAGATAGAAGCAAGTAAGAAAGCAATACAAGTATTAGGTGGAAAAATAGAAAACATAGAAGAATTTTGTTTGCCAAATAGCGATATAAAAAGAAACATTATAATAATAAGAAAAATAAATTCGACACCAAACAAATATCCACGAAAACCAGGCACACCTGCTAAGGAGCCAATAAAATAAAAAATTTTTAATTTTAATTGACATATTAATAATATTTTTATATTATTAATATGTCAATTTTATTCATAAAGAAAAAAGTTCCACATGAAACTATTGGCGAAAATTATATATTTTAAGGAGGAAAACGTAAATAATGGGTAAAGTAATATCAGTAGCAAATCAAAAAGGCGGAGTAGGAAAAACAACAACAACAGTAACTTTATGTGCAATTTTAGCTAAAAAAGGGAAAAAAGTTTTGTTAATTGATGCTGATCCACAAGGAAATGCAACAAGTGGTGTCGGAATAACAAAAAATATTGAACTTTCAATATATAATGTATTAGTAAGTGAAACAACAATTAAAGAAACTTTATTATCAACAAATATAAAAAATTTAAAAGTTTGCCCATCTAATATAAATTTAGCAGGAGCAGAAGTTGAATTAGTTCCAATGATGTCAAGAGAGCAAAGGCTAAAAGAAAAAATAGACGAAGTAAAAAATGTATTTGACTTTATAATAATAGATTGCCCTCCATCTCTAGGTTTAATAACCTTAAATGCATTTACTGCTTCAGACAGTGTTTTAATTCCTGTACAGTGCGAGTATTATGCATTAGAGGGCTTGGGACAACTTATAAATACCATAAACTTAGTAAAGAAGCATCTAAACAAAGATTTAGAAATTGAAGGTGCACTACTTACAATGTATGATGCAAGAACAAACCTATCAAACCAAGTTGTAAAAGAAGTAAAAAAATATTTTAATGATAAAGTATATAAAACAGTAATACCAAGGAATGTAAGGTTAAGCGAGGCGCCAAGTTATGGAATGCCAATAACACTTTTTGATCCACATTCAAAAGGAGCAAAAAGTTATGAAAAGTTTGCAAAAGAATTTATAAAAAATAATGAGGAGGGATAAAAATGGCAAAAATGACAGGTCTAGGAAGAGGACTAGATGCATTATTTAGTACACCAATTATAGAAGACATAAAAGAGGATGACATATTAAAAAACTTAAAAATAAACGAGGTTGAGCCAAACAGAGATCAGCCAAGAAAAAAATTCGAGCAAGAATCATTAGAAGAACTTGCAGAATCAATAAAAACATATGGTGTAATACAACCAATAATAGTATCTAAAAAAGAAGGTTATTATTCAATTATAGCTGGAGAGAGAAGATGGAGAGCATCTAAAATAGCAGGACTTAGTGAAATACCAGCAATTGTTAGGGAAGATAACGAAAGAAAAAATAAAGAAATAGCATTAATAGAAAATATTCAAAGAGAAGACTTAAATGTATATGATAAAGCAATGGGCATAAAGAATCTAATGACAGAGTACGATTTAACACAAGAACAAACAGCAAAAATATTAGGCAGAAGTAGAAGTAGCATTGCTAATACTGTAAGAATTTTAAATTTATCACCAGACGTATTAGAATTTGTAAAAGATGGTAAACTATCTGAAGGACACTGCAAGGCATTAATGGCTGTTGTTGATCCTAAAAAGCAATATGATATGGCAGTAAGAATGATAGAAAAAGGAGAAAGCGTAAGGCAAGCAGAGAAAAAAGCAAAGCTAAAAAAACAAAGCCCACAAATAGATGAAAAATATAAAATATTGTTTAGAGACATAGAAGATAGCTTTCAAGGCTTTTTTGGAACAAAAGTAAAGCTAGACGCCGGAAGAAAAAAAGGAAAAATAGTAATAGAATATAATTCAAACGAAGATTTAGAAAGAATATTAGGATTAATAAAATAGTAAAAACATAAATTTGTAACAGGCAAAAACCAAAAAATTACTATTGACAGCGACATAAAAGTATGTTATTATAATATCTGTCGCTGACACGGAGAGGTGGTCGAGTTGGTTTATGGCACCAGTCTTGAAAATTGGCGTAGGTTTGTAGCTTACCGTGGGTTCGAATCCCACCCTCTCCGCCAAATAAAAGTTAGATATTTCTATATTCTAAATATCTAACTTTTAATAATATATGGAGATGTACCCAAGTGGTGAAGGGGACTGTTTGCTAAACAGTTAGGTCGAGAAATCGGCGCGGAGGTTCAAACCCTCTCATCTCCGCCAGAAACACAGATAAGTAAAGCTCTGTGTTTTTTATTTTTTATACAAGTTTAAAATGCGTTTAAGAATTCATTAAACTATTAATAAAATAATAAAAGAAATATAAAACAAAAAAGAACTATTGAAAAAACATATATTATACTATAAACTATATTTTGAGACAACCTTTGAGATGCCAAAATTAAAAATGGCAAGTATAAATATATAAATTTTAGACAAAGCACTTGCACATAAAATAATTATATGTTATAAAAAATTAAGATGTTTATACAATATTCGACATAATATGCAACTAAAGAAAATATTGCAAAACTTGTTACTTAATGGTATAATTAAGTAAGTAGGTGGTGAACAATGAGAAAAAAAGCAATAAAAATATTAACAACAATATTAATATTTATAGTATTTATGAATATATTGCAGGCGAGTTATATAAAGTGTTATGCAAAATCTCCATTTGCTACGCAAGAAACTGATGCAGGTGGTAATTCTAAATGGGATCCTTTGATGGGAGATGTAAATTACTGGCAACCAAATGTTGACGATGAACATTTAGAAGAAGCGGGCAAAATAACTAAATATATCAGCATTATTGGAATAATTATAAGTATAATAACATTATCAATAATAGGAATAAAATTTATGCTTGGAAGTGTAGAAGAAAGAGCTCAATACAAGCAAAACCTTATGCCTTGGCTAATAGGAGCTATAATGGTTTTTGCTATAACAACAATACCTTCAATTATATATACAATTGCTCGTTCGGGAATATTTGGTTTAAATTCATAAAATTACATAAAAGTTGAAAAAGACAAAAAAGTGTTGTATAATAGTATATGAAGGAAAGAGGTGATTTCAATGACAAATATATTATCAAAAATTGTTAAAATCTTAATATTATTATTAATAATACAAAGTATATTTGCTATTGAAACCGTCTCAGAAGCATTTGGGTGGTCAGATATAATAAATGGTGCCAAAAATTTCTTAGACATAGGAAAAGATAGTGTATCAAAAGGAGAATTTACACAAGGAGAGACAGAACAAAATAGGGTTTCTATTGGAACACCAAAAAACGCTGATATAAAGGAAGTAATAGATAATATATATAATATAATATTTCCTTTAGGAGTTGTAGTAACAGTTATTATTGGAGGAATTTTAGGTATTAAATTTATGATGGCAAGTGCAGAAGATAAAGCAAAATTAAAAGAGTCACTTGTGCCTTATGTGGTAGGATGTGCTGTAATTTATGCCGCATTTGGAATTTGGAGAATATGCATTATAGTCTTTTCAGCAGTATTTTAAATTAGTTATTAAAAATTTAACTACAAATATTATATTAGTTAGAAAAGAGTAAGGAGGAGAGTATGAGAACAAAAACAATAAAAATATTAACAATAATATTAGCAATAGTTACAATATTAATGTCAACATCCGTTACCTCTTATTCATATTCACCAAGTGATGTAGTATCTAAAAACAATACGGCGCTGAAAGATATGCCGCAGATGGAACTCGAAAAATTAGGTAACAATATTATAGGTATAATACAAGTAATAGGCATAATAATATCAGTAATGGTATTAATGATACTAGGTATTAAATATATGATGGGTAGTGCATCAGAGAGGGCTGAATACAAAAAAACTATGATACCTTATCTAGTTGGCGCAATATTAATATTTGCAGCTACAACAATAGCAAATATTGTATACCAATTTGCTATAGGGTTATAATGCATATTGGTTTATTTAAATTAAATTAAAATATATAATATAAATTATAATTTATTAGTTTGTTTTTAAAATTCTAACTAAAAAGTTAGATTTACATAGTAAAATAAATATAAAAGGAGGAGAAAAATATGAGCAAAAAATCTGTTAAATTAGTATCAACAATATTAACCATAGCAGTTTTAGTAATGGCATTTGCTATTCCAGCATTTGCAGCTGCAACTGATATAGGTGGTGTTAGTGTAAATCCTAATACTTCTGTAAATGGGGCTGCAAATGTAACAAATGTAGGTCAAAATATTTTAGGTATAATTCAAGTAGTAGGAACAATAATAGCAGTAGGTGTAGTAATGGTATTAGGTATTAGATATATGATGGGAAGTGCAGAAGAAAAAGCTTCTTACAAGAAAACAATGGTACCTTATATAGTTGGTGCAGTTTTACTATTTGCAGCCGCTAACTTAGCTAAATATGTATATCAATTTACACAATCTATATAGTGAATATTACAATTTGATTACAATTTCAAAAAAAATCGATAAATGCTTTCATTTATCGATTTTTTTTGCTATAATATATTATGAATAAAAGTATCTATTATAACATAGGAGGAAAAAATGGGAACATATAATTTACCAAGAAATGTAAAAGGAGAAGGCAGAATATTATTTATATTTTCTACAAAGGGTTTAATTACTACGGCCATAGGTGGAGTAATTGGCTTACTATTTTATTTTATATTTAATTTATTTGGGTTAAAAATGGTAGGAATCATTATAGCTTTAATTTTTGCATTAATAGGTTATGCAATAGGTATGATGAAGGTTCCTAACACAAATGGACTAGAGATTACTAGAAAAACAGGAGGAGAAAATGTTGACGATGTTATAATGAGATATGTAAAGTTTAAGTTAAACAAGAAAAAATATTATGTATATACAAAGGAGGAAAAATAATGGCATCAGAAGAAATAATAGAAATATTAAAATATACATTATTAATTATAGTAGTATTAATAATGGGCTTAGGCATAGCCTATGCAATAGTATGTTTTAAAAACAGAAACAAAAAAGAAAAAAATGTATCTACGGAAAAAACAAAAAAGTCTAACTCACCTACTGCTTCAAAAGCAATAGATAAACAATCAATATTCAATTTTATGGAATTTGATACAGTTGATGATAACATGATTATTCAAAACGACGGAACAAGATTTTTAATGGTAATAGAATGCCAAGGTGTAAATTATGATTTGATGTCAGGGGTTGAAAAATCAGGAGTTGAGGAAGGGTTTGTACAATTTTTAAACACATTAAGAAATCCTATTCAAATATACATTCAAACCAGATCTGTAAATCTTGAACAAAGTATTTCAACATATAAAGAAAGACTAAGAAAAATAGAAGAAAAATATAACAGAATGAGAATGCAATATTATGAAATGCAAGACTCAGGAAATTATTCTAAAGAAGAGTTAGATAGAGCGTTCTTTGAATTAACAAAACAGTCAAACTTGTATGAATACGGAAAGGATGTAATAAGTGATACTGAGAGAATGAGCTTAAACAAAAACGTACTAAATAAAAAATATTATATTATAGTGCCATTTTATTCTTCAGAATTAGCAAGTAATGAATTAGACAAGGAAGAAATTAAGAGCCTAGCATTTTCAGAAATTTATACAAGAGCACAATCTCTTATAAGTTCGATTGCAGCTACTGGAGTTAGAGCAAAAATACTAAGAACGAATGAGTTAATAGAACTACTATATATGGCATATAACAGAGATGAAGCAGAAGTGTTCGGACTAGATAAAGCTATTCAGGCTGGATATAACGAAGTAAATTCTACGGCACCAGACGTTTTAGACAAAAAAATGAAGGAAATAGATAAATACGTACAAGAAAAAGCATTGCAAAAGGCAAGAGACACTGTAAATAACGTAATGAGTGAAAAAGAACTAAGGGTAAGGCAAAAAGAAGAAAGCATAGATGACATGATAACAGAAATGGCAAAAGCAATTCTTCAAGAAAACGAGAACTATATTGGAACAGATGTAATGCAAGAATCTATCGAAAGAATAACAGGAACTGAAAATAAAAACACAACAAATGAGAAAAAAGGAGGAAAGGAAGATGGCAAAAAAGTTTCAAAAGGAACAAGGGGAAGAAAACCTACAAGAACAATTAAACAATAATGTTGAGGAAGTCTCAATATTAAAAAAGCAAACCATAAAAGAATTAATAGCACCATCAGGCATAGATGCATCAGACATAGATCATTTAGAAATAATATCTAGTGTAAAAAAATATGCGAGAAGCTTCTTTGTTTCTACCTTACCAAGAATGTGTACTTTCCCAGAACTTTTTAGAGACCTTTACTTTTTTGGAGATATAAATACATCAATATACATTACTCCAATACAAGAAGCAACTTCACAAAATGAATTAAATAGAGTAATAAATGAACTAGAAACAGAGAGAATAGTTGCTGCTGACAGAGGCAATATAAACAGAGAAAGCGATTTATCAATGAAAAAGGCTGAAGCAGAGCAATTAAGAGATGAAATAGCTGCAGGCTTTAACAAATTATATGAAGCATCAATTATATCCACAATATATACATATAATATGCAAGACCTAGATAGGTTAACAAAACTATTAGCAACAGAATTATCTAAAAACCTAGTAGGTATAAAAACGGCTTGGGCTATGCATGAGGATGCACTTAAATCAAATTTACCACTAATGAACAACAAAATAAATAAAACCCATACATTTGATAGGCGTTCTATGGCAACAGTATTTCCATTTACCTCATCAGAAGTAGGACATGAAACAGGTATACCATTGGGATTTAATAAACAAACCGGAACACCAATACTATTTGATAATTTTCATCATTCACTTGCCAATTATAATATGGTTATATTTGCAAAATCTGGTGCTGGTAAATCTGTTACAATGAAAACGCTAATATCACGTTCATCAGTTTTAATGGGAATTGAAAGTTTAGCCCTAGACGCTGAAGGAGAGTATTCAATAGTAGCAGAATCACTAGGTGGTATTAATGTAGTATTAAGTCCAAATTCGAAAACAATTATAAATTTATTTGACGTAGAAACTGAAAATGTAAAAGATGAAATAACAGGAAGAGAAAGAACAACATTAAATATTGAAAATAAGGTTGAAGACGTAACACAAAGTTTGTTAACAATGGCGAAAGGTAGCACTAGAAGTAAAGAAGTAAATGAGCTTACAAAACAAATAATAGCCGAGGCCGTTGCAGAAGAATATCAAGAAAGAGGTATTACAAGTGATCCAAACAGTTTATACGAGAAGGCTGCTATTTCAAATAAAAATAATAAATTATACAGCGATAAAAAACAAATGCCTACAATAGGTTCTTGGTACAAAAGAATTGTAAAAAAAGCAAAAGAGAACGATAATAAAGACTATAGTTTTCATTACAGTTACTTAATAAAAGTAATGAAACAATACATAAGAGAATACAATGGACAAATGGCATATTTTGATGGACAATCAACTTTTGAACTATTAGAAGGAGCACCATTTATAAACTTAGACATATCTCAACTAGAAGAAAAATTTGCCAGACCACTTGCACAGCAAATTTTACTTACATGGATATGGGAAAAATTCGTTAAGAAAAATAGCGAAGATAGAAACAAAGCAACTAAAAAAAGAGTTATTGTAGATGAAGCATGGATGTTGCTTCCATACCCAGAAGCCGTAGACTTTTTAAATACAATGGCAAGACGTGCACGTAAGAGAAATGTATCTTTAGCAGTAGTTTCACAAAGATTCCAAGACTTTTATGAAAAACCAGAAGCCCAAGCAGTTTTAACTTCTTCAGATACAAAATTATTTTTAGCACAAGATAAATCAGAAATAAATTATGTAAAAGAAGTATTCAAATTAAGCGAAGGGGAGGCAGGTTTTTTAACAACTTGTTCTGTTGGTGAAGGACTATTAAAAGTAGGACAAGAATCTGCAATAATTCAAATTACCCCTACACAAAAAGAGTTTGAATTTGTAGATACAAATTTGAACAATTTAGTAAAAAACAGAAAGAAAAGAGAATTAAAGGGGATATAGAAGTGAAAATTTTTAAAAACAAATTTTTAGTTAAATTAATAGCTGCATTATGTTTGCTTTTTACTCTAATAAATTGTAGTGGAACAAGTAAAGTATATGCAGATGATGATGATGAAGTTTGGGGAGGAATATTACTAACACCAATTGTTAACTTAATGACAGCAATAGGAGATGGAATAATGGAACTATTGCACCAATCTGTTCAATCACAAGACGCAGCAATAATAAAATTGGATGGTTCTACAGATGGTCAAAAGTTCTGGGGCAATTTAGTTGCAATAATAGTAGGAATAATTGTTGCAGTGGCAATTATAGCAGTTGTAACGGTTGTTACTGCGGGCATTGGAACAGCACTTGCGGCTTTAGGAGCATCAGCTTCAGTTAGTATTTCTGCATTTCCACTTATAGTTGCAGGAGCGGCTGTTGGAATATGTGCTGGAAAAGCTGTAGCTAAAGGGATGATTCCGGAAGATTTATATTTACCAGCATTTAGTATAAGTGCAGAAGAAATATTTGCCAATGAGGTTCCTTTATTTGATGTAAACTTTTTTGAGGAGAAAAACTATTTCAAAGAAATTACGACAAACGATCTTACAGATGACAAAGTTACTAGAGTTACTTACGATTGGAGTAGAAAAGATTTTTCTAATGCTGAGTGGGTGAAGTATAATGGCGAGGAACCAAAATTGCCTGATGCTTTTGTTCGTTTTACTAAAATTGTTAGCTTCGATGATGTAGATCCGATGGACGCGACTACAATGCTTAGAAGACATATTAAAAAAAATTTAGAAGAATATTATGACGAAGTAATGTATAGTAGGTCTGACGACGGGAACGGAGTGGAGGAGGCTCTTCAACTTCAGGAACTATTAAAAATGTTTAACAAAGAAAATCAGGACGGAGCCTTATTGGGAAAAGGACTTGATATGCAGCACCTAGAGGACTATTATATATCTACTAATTATGAAAGGGATTACTGGATGCCAGCCGCTGAAGGTATTAATGACGACCACACCTATTTTCAGTATCTATACAATATATCATTTACAAATAATGAAGGTGAGACGGTTGCTTATTATGAAGCTAGCTGCCTTAGAAAGCATAATATGATGCTCTACGCAGAAGACTGGACGGGAGACCAATTCACGATGAATGTTACAAAATCTGTACATTCTGATGAACCAGTTACAATGCGTGTTCTTGATACAGATGGTAAAGAAATAGAACTATTTTCAATAGCACAAAAAATACGAGGCATTGTTTCAACATGGTATTATATATTAAGAGGAATTGCATTAGTAGTATTAATGTTGGTACTAATTTATATAGGTATAAGAATAGTAATAGGAAGTACAGCGGGAGAAAAAGCAAAATATAAAGAAAGATTAATGGATTGGCTGGTAGCACTTTGTTTATTGTTTGTTATGCATTATATAATGGTGTTTGCAGTTGAAATTTCAGAACAAATTATTAAATTAGTATCTACTACTAGAACATCAAATGTAGCAGTTATCCAACTAACAGATAAGCAAAAAGAAAGTGCTCTAGGAGAAAAGGGAATACAAGAATTTATAGATGAAAAAGTTGCAGAAATTCAATCACCTTCTAGTGACAATGGTAACGAATCAACTCTAGTCTGGCAAACAGACTTAGCAGGTTTATATAGAATACAAAGTGAAATGACAAAAGAGGGAACTGGAAAATGGGTTGGATATTCTCTTTGTTATGTCGTTTTAGTTTTGTTCACGCTGTTTTTTGCATTCGCTTACGCGAAGAGAGTTGTATATATGGCGTTTCTAACCATGATTGCGCCGTTAGTTGCCATGACGTATCCTATAGATAAAATAACGGATGGCAAGGCGCAGGCCTTTGATGCATGGTTTAAAGAGTATATTTTTAACTTACTGATACAACCTTTACATTTACTATTATATGTAATATTAGTAACTTCAGCTTTTGATTTAGCAACACAGAGCCCAGTATATGCATTAGTGGCTCTTGGCTTTATGATGCCAGCAGAAAAATTAATGCGAAGGTTCTTTGGATTCGAAAAAGCTAAGACACCAGGATTGTTAGGAGGTGCAGCAGGTGCAGCTTTAACAATGTCTGGATTACAAAGTATGATGAGACCTAGACCACATGGTAGAAGAAATGGAGACAATGCAGAAGGTTCATCACAAAAGAGTCAAAACAATGTAAAATTTGCAAATAGAAATAATATAGACGAAAAAGCAGCAATAGCAGAAGACACACCAAAAACAGCACCAGCAGGAAACCAAGGAGGAGAAGAAAATGGTGAAATAAGAACTCTACAGAGCGATAATCCTGAAAGTGCACCAGAAACAGAACAAACAAATGGAAACATTGGAAATGAAACAATAGAAAATTCTCAAAATCAAATAGATGAAACAAAAGATGAAGGAATAGAGCCGGGAGATTATGGATATAACTCTTGGGATGAATATGATAATTCGTTTGAACCATTTGTAACAACACCAGACAATGAACAAGCTAATAATGAAGGAAGTATGTATACACCTACATATGAACAAACCAGTACATTAGATGCAGACATACCACAAAAGAGTAAAGATGGCAAACTTAGAAGAATAGGTAGAGCAGTAGGAAGTGTAATGCTAGCAGGAGGAAAACAAATGGCAGTAGGAGCCTTAAGAGGAATACATCCATTAAGACTTGCTGGAAGAGTAGCAACTGCGGCAACACTAGGAACAGCAGGGTTATTGCTAGGAACAGCATCAGGAGATCCAACAAAAGCATTCCAATATACAACAGCTGGAATAGTAGGGGGAAATGCGTTGGCAAAATCACTATCTGGACGAGGAAATACAAAGCAATTAGCTGAAGAAGCAAAAATGGCATACTATGGACCAGAATATAAAGAAAAAGTAATAGAAGAGCGAAAGAAAGCATTCCAAAGAAGCCAAGAAAACATAAACTACTTAAGACAGACAATGGGAGTAACAAGAGCAGAGGCAGAGCAGATACTAGAGACAACGGGAGGAGATTGTTTTGATAAAGGAATAACAGATATAAAAGATGTAGCAACAATACATAAACTAACGAAAAATGAAGATGCAAGTAAACGTATGTCATTTGAGAAAGCAATGGCTGCAAGAAAATATGCTAAGACAAGACTTGGAGGAGCAGACATGTCTTCTATGGATCAGCAAAGGGTAGAACAATATAAAGCTAGATGGCAACAAGAATTTATGCAAGCTGGTTATGATTATAATCAATCAATAAGACTAGCAAATAAAGCATGGGATTCTGCAGCAGAATTTGATAAAGTTCAATCAGGGTTAGAAAAAAAATCATAAAAATAAAAGAGAACAAGAACAATTTTAAATAGAACTAGAGGAGGAAGGTTATAATGCACAATCTAAGACATTTTTACTATCAAAATAAGCAAAAAATATGGAAGGTGGTGCTAATTATAGCCTTCATTCTAGGTATAATATATTTTTTGAATTATTTACAAAAGAATGGTAGTAATTCAAATAATCTAGCATCAAATAATAAAGACACAATTTACTCAGACCAGCAAAATAAAACATATATATCAAATCAATCAGCTGTATCTGGACAAACAGTGACAGAAAAAGAAGTTCAAACAATAAATAGTACAATAAGTAAATTTCTACAATACTGTAAAAATAAACAATATGAACAAGCATATAATATGCTTTCAGATGATTGCAAAGAAAATGAATATGACACATTAGAAAAATTTCAAGACAAATACATAGGTGCGAAGTTTAATAAAGATGCACTCTATGAAATTGAAAAATGGATGAATAATACGTATAAAATAAGTATTGCAAATGATTTATTATCAACTGGTAATGTAAATGACACCCAAAGACAAGTAGAATACATTACAATTGTAGAAGAAAATGATATACAAAAGTTAAATATAAATAGTTACATAGGAAAAAGTGATATTAATAAAGAAATAACCAAAGATGATATTAAAATTACAGCTGTAAGCGAAAGAATATATATGGATTATGAAATATATGATTTTAAAATAGAAAATATATCAAATAACACTATAAAAGTAGATTCTTTAGAAAAAATAGGAACAATGTATTTAGTAGATGCAAGCGGCAATAAATATAATGCATATGCAAATGAAATTTTAGATGATGAAATAGAAATAAGAAAAAAGCATGATTCTAATATTAGCATAAAATATGCAAATACATATTCAAGCAGAAATAATATTAAGAAAATAGTATTTGAAAATGTAATATTGGATTACATTAAATACAAAACCACGAGTAATTTAAGTACTTTTGATGCAGTAAGTGAGTTTGTAATAAATTTGTAGAAACGAAATCAGCAAAGAGGTGATATAGTGGGCGAAGAGCAAAATAATGGACAAAAAAAATCTAAAAATTTTTTAAAAGAAGTTGCAAGAAGATACGTAGTTATAGTAATAGCGGTTGCATTAATAATATTTTGCATAGTTGCTCTGGTTGCGTCATACATAACATTGGAAGATGACTTTCAAGATGTAAGTGAAAAAAACGAAACATATCAAATATCTATGAATAGTCAAGGACAGCCAATGGTTGTAAGAATATTAGCAGATGGCTCTGAGGAAGAAGTGTCAATAGATGAGATGTCGGAAGATTTAGCTGATTCATTAGAAGAATATATTGATGGTGATGAACAATATAAAAAAGAGAAAATTCGCTACTTGATAGAAGCAGAGATTGTAACTAAATATCCATATATTGATTCTTATGGAGGAGTTACAGGAGATAAAAATATACCTATTAATGGACAAGTAAAAATTTATAGATATCAAAACGAAGCACAAGCAAATGCTATGTATGTAGGTGCTGGAACAGAAAACGAGAGATTAAATGAAAGCTGCAGAATAACATTTGTAAATTCAGAAGAGTTTAATAAATTAATAGAAGCATATGAGAGTAACGGAAACGAAGAAGTATTTAATCATTTTACTTTAGATGATGATGGAGCACTAGTAATAGCATGCGGAACTGAAGAACATAGGACGATTACTACTACAGGTGATGCAGATTTAACTGTAGATATAGTAAGACAGCAATCAGGTGAGCAATCATATACTGGAGATTATCAAAATGGATTTAATATGAATAAATATACCATTACTAAAAAACCAATTGATTATGCATCATTAGTTGAGCCATATGTAATGCCATCAAACTTATTATATGCTTTACTTATACAAACTAGAGATATTAATTTTGTAACAGAAATTGCAAAATTAGCTTATGATAGTGAAATAGCTATAGGAATTTATGATAATGAAAGTGTAAGCACAATTAATGAGCCATATACATATAAAAAGTTAATGGCAATGAATGCACAAACTAGCCTATATTTTGGAGACGTAAATACAACATGGCCAGAAATTACAAGAACTCATTTAAACAATGCACCATATACACCACTATTATGGAAAAACGATGCTACTACTTATACAAGTGCAAATAAAAGAGGAAAAATTCAGTACCAAAAGTCTTTTTTAGGCGGAAAAAGTACAGAAAGTGAAGACCGTGATGCTAATACATATATAGGAACAACAAATGGTAATCAAATAACAGCTTTAGCAAATTTAAATTCTGCAAGACAATTTACAACAACTTTTAATAAAACAAAAATCGCAAGAACAACTCCATCAATAGGAATAATACTAGCAGATACTTGGATAGAAAGATGGAGAGTATCATATACAAAACAAGAAAATACTACATCATCTTCTAATGATGGAAAGGATGATGATGTAAAGGTAGCAGAATATAAATCAAATAATGAAGTGCTAAATGAATTTAATACTACTATGAAAGATTCAATAACATCTAATTTAGAAAATTATGCAAAAAAATTAAAAGAACAAGCAATAAAGCAAATTGTAGAAAATACAGATTTTACAACAAGTGTAGAAGTGGAAAAAATTACAGAAGATGATATAGATATAAGTATTAAAAAACAGCTATTAAAAGAACACTTACTTGGATGTACTGTTTGCAAAAGCAATATTATAAAATGGTGGAATAATAGAGGCGGAAGTGGAAACATGTCTCCAATTTCATTTAATTCAAATATGATGGTACTAGACTTGCAGACAGCTTTTCCAAAAGTTGCAGCTCCTATAGACACACAGCCAACTCAAAGCGTTGAAGATATTATTGAAAATAATATCAATGTAATTTACAACGAACTAAATAATACTGCTAGTATATTATATAATGGAATGGTAAAGAAGCATTATACAGAAATCATAACAAACTATATAAACCAAGAAAACGAGAAAAGACAAGCTGATGCAGCAAAAGCAAAAGAACAGAACGAAGAAGAATTAAAAAAGCAATTTGAAGAAGAATTAAATGCACAAATTAAATATTTCGATAGTACAAATGCAAACATGTATACACTTACAGCAACTAAATATGATGTAGATATAACATTTACATCAACAACTACAACAACCACAACACAGTATAAAAAAGACCAAAACATACAAAGTGATAAAGAAGGAGAAAATTTTAAAGAGATATTTAATAAAAATGAGTATCATGAATCAAGACAAGCTATGTTGCAAAGAGATGAATGGTTTTGGGGATATATTAGAAAAAATGAGGATACAGCAAAGATTGAAGATGTACTAAGGTATTTATTAAATATTGCTACAAATTCAACTCACTTTGGCTCATTTACTGAAGAGGATATACAAAAAATATTAGAAGCATTTGAACCTAAAGAAGAAATGATGCAATCTGCTCAAATTGCAGGAATAAAACTTTTAACGGATTACATACGTAGATTTGAAAATGATGTAGTACTCGATTATATAAACGGAAAAATACCATTTAGCAGTGAGGTAGGAAAATATATTAATGAAGAAAAAACAGAATATTATATTCGTGATGATGGAGCAGGAAATTTAGCAATAGGATTTGGCGTAGATATATATAATTCAGATGTTGATGAGGAACTTAAGGCAATGGGGTATTCGTTAGAAGAAGGGTCAGCTATTCCTGTTGACATAATAGATGGCTTAGAAAAAAGAGAAATAGAGGGGCATCTTAAAACCGTAATAGCAACAACAGAAGGCCTTAATCTAAAGTTATATCAAATATACGCGTTAACATCTAGGGCATATAACTGTGGAGATTTTGGAGCGATGGGAACAAAAAATGGTAAGGATTTTTTGACAGCATATAACGACTATTATGATCCAGACAGAGATGACAAATATGGGGGAACTGAAGGAGATTTTAATCATAATTTATACGTAAATTATATGTCTACTCCTACAAAATCCAACGGTAAAGAATATCCAGGACTAGTAAGAAGAAGAAAATCTGAATGGACATTATTCCAAACTGGATATATGGATATACTAGAAACATGGTGTGGGATGTCAGACTATCCAGATGGTATCCAAACATTTGAAGCCGCAGGCTATACATTTCCAGAATATCCACAAACTTCTAGGGTAGGAAATGGACTTGAAAGCTTATATGCAAATGAAAGATATGGAGACCCAGCCTATGGCAAAACCTTAGGTTCATCTGGTTGTGGTACATTTAGTTTAGCAACGATAGTTTCTGGATTGTTATCTGATGCATCAATAGACCCAATATCAGTTAGAGATAATAATGATGAGTTTTTTGGATATAGTTATTATGTTGCGGGGGCAGGTTCTAGCTTATGCATATATCAAGATGACTATATTAACAAATATTATGGTTTACATGCTAATACTTGTAATAACTATAATACAGCAATTAATGCATTAAAAGAAGGAAAATGTGCTATTGCACTCGAACCAGGACATTTTGTAGCAGTTATACCTGTGCCAAATGAATTTCAAGGTAAAGGATATGAATTTTTTGTAATAGATTCAGCTAGAGGGCATACAGGACCATATAGTTCAGCTTCAGATTTTATGGCAAAAACAGGACAGAAAAGCTTTTCGTTTGTAGCGATAATATCACCGTAAAAGGAGGAAAGTCTTTTGAAGAAAAAAATCAGATTAATGATTATAGTATCAGTTGTAATAGCCATAATTATAGGAATAATATTAATAATTTTATTAAAAGAACAAAATAACCAGTTAGAAGAAAATAGTATCACTAACATAGAAGAGATAGAGGAATTAGCACAAAGGCAAGAAAAATTGCATGTAGAAACAAACAGAAACAGATTTTATATTATAAAAAATTGTATTAATAAATTTTATAACAGTTATCAGTGCTTAAATGTAAGTAATTTAGATATAAAATTAATGGATGAAGAACTAGATATTGAAGCCACAATAAAACAACATGAAAAAGAAATATATGCAATGTTAGACAAAGAATATATTAATTATAAAGGAATTACATTAGATAATGTGAGCAATGTACTAGGGAAAATAGGGAAAGCAACAGTTGCAGTTGATAAAATATATACAAAAGATTTAGAAAATAGCGAATATATCTGTTTTGTAGAAGGAAGAATAATAGAAAAAAATTCAAATGTAAAAGAATTTAACATGATTGTAAGGCTAAGCAAAACAGACACATTTAAAATATTATTAGAAGACTATATGGTTGATAATAACTATATAAATATTTCTGAAGATATTGATACAACTAAATTGTGTTCTACAGAAATAACTGATGAAACTTATAATAAATATACTAATACAGCTATTGATTCTAATACCTATATAAACGACTTATTTAATTCTTATAAAAATGATGTTATTTATGATCAACAAAGTGCCTATGAAGCAATAGATGAAGAATATAGAAAAATAAGATTTAATAATATAAGTGAGTTCTTAACATATAAAAATGAAAACTACAAAGAAATACTCACAGCAAGTTTAGATACTTATAGCCAAAGCACGAGAAATGGTACAACACAATATATATGTAAAGATAACTATGGGAAATATTATATATTTAACGAAACAGCACCTTTCCAATATAAAATAATACTAGATACATATACATTTCCTACGGAAGATTTTATACAGCAATATAATAAAAGCTTAGAATCTGAAAAAGTAGTATTAGATATTCAAAGATTTTTTATGGGAATTAATGATAAAAATTATGGATATTCATATAGTGTATTATCAAGTTCATTTAAAAATAACAACTATCCAACAAGGGAAGCTTTTGTAAACTTTGCAACGCAAAACTTCTTTGCGGAAAATGAAGTACATTATATACAATATGAAAAACAAAATGATTTATATATTTATAAAATAAAATTGACAGACCCTACAGGAGTAAGTACCCAAGAGAAAAACTTTAATATTATAATTAGAATAGGAAGCGGGACAGATTATGAGATGTCATTTGGGGTAGCAGATTAAAAAAGTAATAAAAAAGTGATAAGATTATTTAAACTTATCACTTTTTTTGATATAATAAAGCAAACTATAAATATGTAAGATAAATTAGAAGGGAAAATAGAATTATGATAAAAATTAAAAATGTATCAAAGTCCTACAAAAAAGATGAAAAAGTAATTGATAACTTAAATTTAGAAATTAAGGATGGAGAAATTTTTGGTTTTTTAGGGCCAAATGGTGTTGGAAAAACGACCACAATAAAAATGATAACTGGTATATTAGATATAGATGAGGGCGATATTTTAATAGATGATATTAGCATACAAAAAAATCCTGTAGAAGCAAAAAAGAAATTTGGATATGTACCAGATAATCCCGATATGTTTATTAAACTAAAAGGAATTGAATATTTAAACTTTATAGCAGATATATATGAAGTACCAAAAGATATTAGAGAAGAAAAAATAGAAAAACTTTCAAAAAGGTTTGGAATATATGATGCTTTAAATAATAAAATACAAAGTTATTCACATGGCATGAGGCAAAAGATTGTGATAATTGGAGTATTACTTCATAATCCTAAAAATTGGATAATAGATGAACCAATGACAGGCTTAGATCCAAATTCAACATATGAATTAAAAACACTTATGAGAGAACATGCACAAAATGGTAATAGTGTATTTTTTTCAACACATATCTTAGATGTTGCAGAAAGATTGTGCGATAGAATAGGTATTATAAATAAGGGGAAATTATTATTTGTTGGAACATATGAGGAAATTAAGCAAAAATTTCAAGAAAATAAAAGCTTAGAAGAATTATATATGGAGATAACAAAAAATGACGAAGAAAAAGATTAATTTAAAAGATATAATTGACTTTAAGAAAGTAATGACTTTAACCAAAGTGTTATGCAAAGACTATTTTCAAAATTTACCAATATATAAAGCAAAAGATTCTTTTCAGGGTAAGTTATTTAAAATATGTGTGGTAATAGCAATTTTTGGTTTAGGTTATATGAGCTTATATGTAATAGATTTTTTTAGACAGACGGGCATGCCGCAAATATTTCTAAATGCTTATTTACTTATAATGGCTCTAATAATAATGCTTCAGCAAATAATTGCAAGTACAAATATTTATTATTTTTCAAAAGATTTAGAATATATTATGCCATTCCCAATAAAACCAATTGAACTATTAGTAGCAAGATTTAATATGCTAATAAGTATATCATATTTTAGCATAATAGTGTTTATTCTTGTACCATTATTGATATATGGGGCAATCGCTACAACCTCACTTTTATATTATCCAGGTATGTTAATTGTACTTATAACTTTTCCAATTTTCTTTGCCCTAATAACAAGCATAATAATGTTACTTATAATGCCACTATCAAAAATAATAAAAAATAAAGAAGTTTTCCAATTTGTTGTTACATTTGTAATGACTTGGATATTTATGACATTTGTTACACAAACAATTATTAGTGTGTTTTCAAATGAAAGTATAATTCAGCAGATTGAGCAAGGACAAAATTTGAACATAATAGAAGCCATTAACGAAAAAATAGAATATGCAAATAATTATTTAATAACAATAAATCCAAGTGTAAAAATATTAGTAGGGAATAATATTTTAAATAATTTTATTGAGTTAATAAAAATATTATTTGCAAATTTAATAGCATTAATTATATTTGTTTTTGTTGGTAAAAAATTATATCTAAAAAATATTTTAAGAAATATAGAAAAAATAAATTCCAACAAGATAAAAAATAAAAAAGAAAAACATAAATATAAGAGAGTTAGCAAGGAAAAGTCATATCTAAAAAATGAATTTAAGGAATTAATTAAAACACCAACATTTTTTATGCAATGTGTATTGCCAGTTATATTAATGGTAATTGTGTTGACAGCCATAGCTATAGCAATGTATCCATCAATAATTGCAATATTGCAGGACGAGGAAATAGCAGAGCAAATACCAGAATTTAAAATTGATATAAGTGTAATAGCCATAATTATTATAATTCACCAAATAATATTTACATTTTCTAATTTATCAATTACGGCAATTTCTAGAAAAGGAAAAAGTGCATTTTTTATTAAATATATTCCGATGCCATTATACAAACAATTTTTAGTTTTAAATTTACCACAAATAATATTAAATATTTTTGTCTCTGTAGTAATATTGGGAGTAACAAAATATTTAGTACCACAAATATCAATAATTTATTTAATTGCAATTTTTGCAATTTCATTAATATTAAATATAATAAATAGTTTTTTAATGTTAATTGCAGACCTACGAAGACCAAACTTAGAGTGGGATAATGAGACAGATGCAATTAAACAAAATAAAAATAAATTATATCAATATGTCCTTACAATAATTATTATTTTAATATTAATTTATTTTCAAAAAATATTTATAAAAATAAATTTGAATTTATCAATAATTATTATTTTATTTATTTTAATAATTATATTATTTATTATTAATAAAATAATTAAAAATAAAATAAATAAATTATTTAATAAAATTTATTAAAAATAAATTATAATTAAAAAATAAAATTAATTTAAAATAAATTATAATTTTAAAATAAAATTAATTAAAAAATAAAATTAATTTAAAAAATAAATTTAATTTTTAATTAATTAATAATTAAATAAAAATTATCAAAAATCACCTAATATATATTTGAGCATAAATATATATTAGGTGATTTTTATGAATTTGGGACTAGTATTATCTGGCGGAGGTGTAAAAGGAGCAGCACATATAGGAGTACTTAAAGCTTTAGAAGAAGAAAATATTAAATTTAATTTTATCTCTGGAACATCTTCTGGGAGCATTGTAGCAACATTATATTCTTGCGGTTATAAACCTATAGAGATTTATGATATATTTAAAAAATATTGTAAAGGAATAAAATATTTAGATTTTAAAAATATAATAAATATAATTAAATATTTTTTTAAAAATGGAGAAATATTAATTGAAGGTTTTAATTCAGGAGAAAAAATAAAAAAAATAATTAAAAATTCTTGTGAGAAAAAACAAATAAAAAATATTAATCAATTAAAAAATAATTTAATGATACCAGCAATAGATATGTATAATGGGAATATTTTTTATTTTTGCTCTAATGGAATTTATAATATAAAAAAAGGGAAAAAATGTGGTGACATTTTATGTAATACAGAATACATTTATAATGCAGATATTGGAACAGTGGTTAGAGCAAGTTGTAGTTACCCAGGAGTATTTGTACCAACTAAATTTAAAGATACAAAATTAATTGATGGAGGAATCAGAGAAAATACACCTTGGAAGGAATTAAAAATAAGTGGGGCAGATAAAGTTTTATGTGTATGTTTTGAAACAGAAGAAAAATTGCAAAAACATGAAAAAAATATAATAGATGTAATTATGGCATCAATGGAAATTATGGGCAAAGAATTGGCAAATTATGAATTAACAGGTGTAGATTATTTATTAAAAATTAAAACAAATAAAATATCTTTATTAGATATAAGTCAAATTGATTATTTGTATGATTTAGGTTACAGGGAAACTAAAAAACAGATAGAGAAGATTAAAAAATTATAACATAAGCTTATTTTTAAATAAATATAGTATTTTTAAAATTATTATGTTATACTATATTATATAATTATAAAATATAGTAAAATTTTGTGTTTTGAAAGGAGATAATATGACTACTAAAATTTATTCTATAGATGATATAAAGTATATGTTAAGTGAAGTGCTAAAGTATACTGAAGTAGAACAAGCAATATTATTTGGCTCATATGCGAAAAAAAAGCCCTCAAAATATAGTGATATAGATTTGCTTATTGATAGTAATGGAAAGATAAAAGGGCTAAAATTTTTTGCCATTATAGACATGATTAGAGAAAAATTCAATAAAGATGTAGATGTAATAGATAGAACTGAAATAGAAGAAAATTCAGAAATAGAAAAAGAAATAAAAGAGACAGGAGTTGTTGTGTATGAAAAATAAAGACCAAATTCTATTGGTGAAAATATTAAACTATATTCATGAAATACAAGATTTTATACAAGGATATTCACGTGAAGATTTTGATAGAGATAAAAAAACAATTAATGCATGTGTTTTTAACTTGAGTCAAATTGGGGAGTTAGTTGGAAAAATTAGTGAAGATTTAATGAAAACTAATACAGAAATAGAATGGAGAGGTCTTAGAGGATTAAGGAACAGAATAGTACATGACTATGAAGGGGTAAACTTAAGTATGGTTTGGCGGATTCCTAGAAAATGAATTAAAAGATTTGGAACAAAAAATAAGTTCATTATTAAAATAAAAGAGGATGCTTTGCATCCTCTTAATTTAATTTTTATTTGTTATAGTTTCCGTTTCAATTTCTGCATTTTCTTTTTCAAGTGCGATTTTTTCTTTTTGTTTTAATTCTAAATTATCTTTTGCAACTGACATCAAAAGCTTGATTCTATTTGCCTGATTTGATTCACTTGCTCCAGGGTCATAATCTACTGGAGAAATATTTGCAAAAGGATATTTTTGTCTAATAGTTTTTATTACACCTTTACCAACAACATGATTTGGTAAGCAAGCAAATGGCTGAACACAAATAATATTTGGTATATCGTTTTCTATATATTCAATCATTTCAGCTGTTAAAAACCAACCCTCACCAGTTTGATTTCCTATTGATAAAACATCTTTTACCTTATCTTCTAAATGCCAAATATCACAAGGTGGCAAGTAACCTTTTTTAGAGTTTGCTAAAGCTTGTCTTGTATCTTTCTCTAAAATGTCAATAAATTTTATTAATAATTTGCAAACTTTTGCAGAGGTTTTGTTTGTATTTAACAAAGAGTTAAATGTAATTTTATGTGTTACCATAAATTTTACAAAGCCCATAAAGTCTGGAAGTACAACTTCTGCTCCTTCTTTTTCTAATAGGTCAGCTACAAAGTTATTTCCAAATGGATGATATTTTATTAAAATTTCCCCAACTATGCCTACTTTTGGCTTTTGTATAGTTGTATCAAGTTCGATTTTTTCAAAAGCATCAACTATGTCATATATACTTTGTTTAAATTCTTTTATAGTTGATTTATGTACAAATCCTCTACATCTAAGCATCCATTCATCATATAACTTTTGAGTTTCGCCTTTATGTACTTCATAAGCTCTATTTTTTGTAAGTAGTTTTTGTAACAAATCTCCATATATAACCGCTTTAACTAATCCCTCTAAAAGCTTAGGGGTAAGCTTGAAACCAGGCATTTTTTCCATACCGACCAAGTTAAATGAAATTACTGGAACATTTTCAAAACCTGCATCTTTTAAAGCTTTTCTAATAAAGCCTATATAGTTTGTGGCTCTACAACCACCACCCGTTTGAGACATTATTAATGCTGTTCTATTTAAATCATATTTACCTGATTCTAAAGCTTCTATCATTTGACCCGTTACCAAAATTGAAGGGTAACATGCATCGTTATTTACATATTTTAAGCCAACTTCAACTGTATGTGGAGTGCAATCTCTAAGTAATACTGCATTATAACCAGCTGCTTTTACTGCACTTTCTAATAATTCAAAATGTACTGGAGCCATTTGAGGTATTAGTATGGTATAATCTTTTCTCATCTGCTTAGTGAAGATTTTTTTGTTTATTTCGTAGTTTCCATTTGCAGTTTCGTTATTTTGATTTAAACGCTTATTCATACTAGCAATTAGTGAACGTATACGAATTCTTACAGCTCCTAAGTTATTTACCTCATCAATTTTTATTAAAGTATACATTTTATTGTAGCTTGATAAAATTTCTTCAACTTGGTCTGTTGTAACTGCATCAACGCCACATCCAAATGAGTTTAACTGTACCAATTCTAAGTTTTTATGTTTTCCTACGAAATCTGCTGCTGCGTAAAGCCTTGAATGGAATACCCATTGATCTACAACTCTTATAGGACGTTTTGCTTCAGTAAGATTTGAAATACTGTCTTCTGTTAAAACACATAAACCTAAAGAGGTAATTAAAGTATCAATTCCATGATTTATTTCTGGATCAACATGATAAGGTCTTCCGGCTAATACTATTCCTTTTAAATTATTTTCTTCTATGTATCTTACAGTTTCTTGGCCTTTAGAACGTATATCTGCTTTACATTTTTGATATTCTTGTTCAGCTTTAGTTGCAGCATCTAGTAATTCTTGTTTCGTAAAATTATATTCTTTAAATTCTTCTAGTTCCATTACCTTTTTAACTAAGTTATCACGGTCAAAAGGCAAGAATGGGTTAATAAATTTTACATCAGGCCTTTTTAACTCTTCAACATTGTTTTTTAATACTTCTGAATAAGAAATTACAATAGGGCAATTATATTTATTATCTGCTTTTTCATACTCTTTTCTAGAATAAGGCATACATGGGTAAAATATGGTTTTTATACCTTGGTCTAATAAATTTTCAATATGGCCGTGTGATAGTTTTGCAGGGTAACATACTGATTCAGAAGGCATTGATTCCATACCACGTTCATAAGTTTTTCTGGTACTTTTTTCAGAAATTATTACTCTAAAGCCTAGTTCTGTTAAGAATGTAAACCAGAAAGGGTAGTCCTCGTACATATTTAAAACCCTAGGGATTCCTATTGTTCCTCTTAATGCATATTGCTCGTCTAATGGCTTATAATCAAATATTCTTTGATATTTATATTGCACTAAATTTGGAAGTTGAGAGTTAGAGGTAATAGCACCACTACCTTTTTCGCAACGGTTACCAGAGATATATCTTTTACCGTTTCCAAATTTACTAATAGTTAATTTACAATGGTTTTCGCATCCATTACATCTTGTGTGTGATGTTTCAATATTTAAATGTCTTAAGTCGTCAGGTGTTGCAATAGTAGATTTATATTCCATATCTAAGTTTGATTCAAATTGTTCTTTGGCAAGAAGAGCCATTCCATAAGCACCCATAAGACCTGCTATATCTGGTCTGGTTACATTTTTGCCAACTATTTTTTCAAATGCTCTTAAAACAGCATCATTATAAAATGTTCCACCTTGTACAACTATGTGATCTCCTAAAGTTGAAACATCTCTTATTTTCATTACTTTTTGTATAGCGTTTTTAATTACAGAATATGAAAGTCCACTAGAAATGTCGCCAACACTATAACCTTCTTTTTGAGCTTGTTTAATTTTAGAGTTCATAAATACTGTGCATCTTGAACCTAAATCGACAGGATTTTTTGCATCAATTGCTTGATCTACAAATTCTGAAATTGATAAATTTAAGCTTTTAGCAAAAGTTTCAATAAAAGAACCACAGCCTGAAGAACAAGCTTCATTTAACATTATATTGTCAATAGCTCCATTTTTTAGTCTTATATATTTCATATCTTGACCGCCAATATCTACAATGCTTGTAACTTCTGGGTCAAATTCTTTGGCAGCAGTATAATGTGCTATTGTTTCTATTTCACTTAAATCTACATTTAATGCAGTTTGAATTAATTTCTCGCCATAGCCTGTTACACCACTATATCTTATGTTTGCACTTTTTGGCAATGCAGAGTAAAGTTTGTCTAACATCTTTACAACGCTATTTAGTGGGTTTCCTTCATTGCTTCCATATAATGAATAAACAATGGCATCGTTTTTATCGATTACAACTAATTTCGTAGTTGTTGAACCGGCATCAATTCCAATGAAGCAATCTCCACTAAAATTTAGTAAATCTCCCTTTATTACTTTAGCTTTGTTATGTCTATTTTTAAATTCATTATATTCTTCTTCTGTTTTAAATAAAGGCTCTAATGGATGGGTTGTATTATCATGAGATTGTTTTAAATCTTCAATTTTTTGTTTTAATTCATCTATTGTAACTGAGTCGGTCTTTACGGAATCTAGGGCTGCACCAGCTGCAACTAAAAGGTGAGGCTCATCTGGAACGATTATTTCATCATCTTTTAGTTTTAAAGTTTCTATAAATCTATTTCTAAGTTCAGGAAGATATGTAAGTGGTCCACCTAAAAATGCAATTTTTCCTCTAATAGGTCTACCACAAGCTAATCCACTAATAGTTTGATTTACAACTGCCTGAAAGATTGATGCTGCTATATCTTCTTTAGCTGCACCTTCGTTTATTAAAGGCTGGATGTCAGTTTTCGCAAATACTCCACAACGAGAAGCAATAGGGTAAATCATATTATGATTTTTAGCCAAGTCATTAAGACCTTGTGTATCAGTATTTAAAAGTGATGCCATTTGATCTATAAATGCACCAGTTCCACCTGCACAAGTACCATTCATACGTTGTTCTATTGATTTATCAAAATATATTATTTTCGCATCTTCTCCGCCAAGCTCAATTACTACATCTGTTTGAGGAATGTATTTTTTGACTGCTCGCTTACAAGCAACTACTTCTTGAATAAAACTTAAATGCAAGAATTTAGCTGCTGACATAGCTCCAGAGCCAGTTAAGGCAATGGTAAAAATACTATCAGGATATCTTTGACACAAATCTTCTAATACGTTGCAAACAGTGTTTTTAGTGTCGGAAAAATGTCTTTGATAATTTTTATAAATTATATTTTTATCTTCATCCATTACAATGATTTTTACAGTTGTTGAGCCTACATCTAGTCCAACATGTAAAAGATTTGATATAGTTTTTTCCATATTAAGCTCCTTTTTGCATAAAGTTTTTACACTTTCGCAATATATATTGTATACTTAAAATAAGAATTTGTCAACGGAAATAAGAGGTTGAAAGAAGAACATATTCTACCAAATTTAATGCAATTTTCTTAAAATATTAAATAATAAAAGTTCTAAAAAGGACAGGGGGTAAATAGTATTAAATAAAAAACAAACGTAGATAAGCTCTACATAGAAAGGAAGGAAAAAAGTGAAAAAGAAAAAAAGTAAATTAATATTTTTTGTATTGTTTTTAGTAATTCTATTAGGAGTGTATTTTATAACCTCATATTTTTATAAGAAGTCAAAAGATGAGACAAAACAATATGAAGATTATACCCCTCAAGAAGAGATAAGCGAACAGCAATACAGAGAAACAATAGTAAGTTTATATTTCTTAAATAAAAATTCAAAAGAATTAATGGCAGAAGCAGTTGCAATTGATGCGAGAACTTTATCATCAAATCCTTATAAAGAGTTAGTAACACTATTAATTAAAGGAACAAAAAATGAAGATTTACAAAAAATTATTCCAGAAAAGACTGTTTTGTATGATGCCGGAATAGAGGCAGGTTGTGTAGTTTTAAACTTTTCAAAAGACATATTAAGCTTTGGAGAAGATGAAAATGCTAAAAAGAATATAATTAATAGTATATATCTTACTTTAACAGAGTTAACCGAAGTAAATTCAGTAAGATTTTTAGTAGAGGGTGAAGAAAACCCTATTTTTCAAGATGAATATAGTAGCAAAGTATAGTAATTATTTTAATAATTTGTATAATTTAATGTATCGAAAAGCATGATGTACATTGTTTAAAAAATATTCTACATCATGTAGAGAAGAGATAGTATTGCTTTTCATGGTTTTAAAATTTAATTTTTTATTTCCGGACTTTGCAGGAGTATTAGAACGATATAAACTATTTGTATTATTATAGTTATATAAATTGATATTATTTAAATTAGAGTTATTTTGATTATTATCATTCATATATGCTCCTCCTTATATTTTGCAAAACCTTAAAAATTATTATATAATATGCATGTACATAAAAAATGTGCAAGTGCAAATAGTAATAAATATAGGAGAGGTAAAATGAAAGGAAAGTTATATATAATTGCAACACCTATTGGAAATTTAGAAGATATAACTCTTAGAGCTTTAAATACTTTAAAAGAAGTTGATATTATAGCAGCAGAAGATACAAGGCAAACATTAAAATTATTAAACCATTATAATATTTCAAAACACTTAATTAGTTATCATAGGCATAATGAAGATACAAAATCTGATTATTTAATTGAAAAATTATTAGAAGGGCAAAAGATTGGTTTAGTATCTGATGCAGGTACGCCAGGAATTTCTGACCCAGGTGAAGAAGTAATAAAAAAAGCAATAGAAGAAAATATTGAGGTAATACCAATTCCAGGTGCTTGTGCCATGATAAATGCATTAATTTGCTCTGGACTAGATACTAAAGAATTTACATTTTTAGGTTTTTTGCCTTTAAATAAAAAGCTAAGAAAAGAAAAACTTAAAGAAATTGAAAATGCTACTAAAACAGTTATTTTATATGAAGCTCCTCATAAAATGAAAAATACACTTCAAGACTTAAAAGATATTCTAAAAAACAGAAAAATATGTCTAGCTAGGGAATTAACAAAAATACATGAAGAGTTTTTAAGAAAATCTATTGACGAATTATTGGGCGAAATTGATAATTTAAAAGGAGAAATGATTCTTATAATAGAAGCAAGTCAAAATGTTAAGCAAGAGGTAGAATTAACAATTGAAGAGCAGTATGACGAATATAAAAAGCAAGGACTAAGCAAAAACGATATAATCAAAAAAATAGCAAAAGAAAGAAACACTAATAAAAATGAAATTTATCAAATGTTTTTAAAAAAATAAAAAATACCGTCGGTAAAATTCACGTGACACCCGACGGTTTGTTAATATATTAAATTGTGAAAACTATTTTGATAAACTAGATAATTTAGTTAAACATTTAGAACATATTAATTTATCCTTATAAGAAGATAATTCTCTAGAACTACCACAAAAAATACAATTTGGCTCGTATTTTTTTAGAATTATTGAAGAACCTTCTACAAAAATCTCAATAGGATCTTTTATAGCTATATCTAATTTATTTCTAAGTTCTATAGGAATAACAATTCTCCCTAGTTCATCAACCTTTCTTACAATTCCAGTTGCTTTCATAATAATCCTCCTTAATGCTAAATAATTAATAAATCCTACTACAAATATATCATAAATTATTTGTAAGGTCAATATTAATTAATAATTTAAAATTAAAATTAATAAAAGGTGGGAGATAGAAGTGTTAAATACATTTTGGCCGATTTGTATAGTTGTTTCTGTAATTGTTTCGGTATTAACAGGGAGATTAGATAATATAAATAATTCTATATTTGAAAGTACAGGGAGTGCGATAGAGCTTACAATAACTTTAATAGGAACAATGTGCCTATGGAGTGGAATAATGGAGATTGCAGTAAATACAAGCCTTATTGAAAAAATAAAAAGGGTTTTAAGGCCAATTATGAAATTTTTATTTCCTAATATTAATTTTCAAGAAAAAGAGTATCAAGAAGTTTGTATGAATATAATTTCTAATTTATTAGGGTTGGGAAATGCAGCTACACCCCTAGGCCTTAAGGCAATGCAAACGATGCAAGATAAAAATAGTGAAAAAGACAAACTAACTGATTCAATGGCAATGCTCATAGTATTAAATACAGCATCTTTACAAATTATCCCAACGACTGTTATAGCTATAAGAACTTCGCTTGGTTCTAATAACCCAACAAAAATTATAGTACCAGTGTGGATTGCAACTTTATCAGCAGCTATTACCGCTATATTTGCGACTAAGCTATTTATAAAATTAGAAAAGAGGAAAAAAGCTAAGTGATTTCTTATATTTCAAGCATAGTTATGCCAATAATTATTTTTATCATTATTTTTTCTGCTTTTAGCGAAAAAAAGAAAACATTTGACCTATTTTTGAAGGGAGCTAAAGAAGGAATAGAAATAACATTAAAAATATTTCCTACTTTGGTTGGCTTGTTTTTTGCAATAAGTTTATTAAGAAATTCTGGAACGATTGATATTATAATAAATTTTTGTGAACCTTTTTTAGTTAAATTAAATATTCCAAGAGAAATTTTACCACTTGCCATATTAAGACCAATTTCAGGAAGTGGTTCAATTGCAATAGCAACTGAAATAATGAAAAACTATGGAACAGATACTTTAATTGGCTTAATAGCCTCTGTAATAATGGGAGCAACAGAGACAACAATATATACAATTGCAGTATATACAGGAAGTGTTAAAATTAAAAATACACGTTTTGTTTTAAAAGCAGCACTACTTGCAGATGCTGTTGGAATGCTTACGGCAGTGGCCATATGTCGAATTTTGTCGTAAAGATTTTATTGACATTTTTAGGGGAATGTTGTAGAATTTAGTTAGTTCAAATTAAATATTTTAATTCTAAATTTCAAATTTAAATTGTTATTAAACTTGTAGGAAAAATAATTAATTCTATATTAATCCCCGATTAACAAACATTACCCCATATTATAAATAAAAAACATACCCAAACCCAATATTACAAGTAAGTAAATAAAAAATATTTGCCCCCAATTTTATAAATATTATTTTATTCATATATTATTTTTCCTACAATTAAATATAAAAATAAATTAAGATTTTTTAAGTTCAAAATAAAACTAAAAAATCAAGATTCTACAATAAAAAAGCATGTATACACATGCTTTAAATTCTATATAGTAATTAATTTACTTGGAAAATCTCTACTTGCTACACTTAAGTTAAATGTTTTTTCATCAAGCCCATTAGATAAAATTTCATTCATTGCAGTACTATAAGCAAGTTCTGGGAAATTACTTTCTTTACTTAAGTGTCCTAGCATCGCTGTTTTTAGTCCGTTTTTTAATAAATATGATATGGTCTTACTTGCAATGTCGTTAGATAAATGCCCTGTAGGACCAGATATTCTTGACTTTAAGCTAAAAGGGTATGAACAGCACTTTAATACTTCTGTGTCGTAGTTAGATTCTAATAGTAAAAAAGAACTTCCTTCTAATTTTTTTAAGATACCTGAATTCATGTGACCAATATCTGTTGCGATACTAAGCTTTTTATTGTCAGAAAATATATTAAAACCACAAGGGTTTGCTGCATCGTGTGGAATTGCAAACGGTAAAATTTCTAAATCTCCAATAGAAAATTTCTCATCTATTTTAAAGTAATTTAAGTTGCTTTCTGGAATTTTTGAAGTTATTTTTTCCATATTATCAAATGTTTCTATTGTTGAGAAAACAGGAACATCAAATTTAGAAATAAAAGTTGCTAAACCTTTTACATGGTCAACATGCTCATGTGTGACCAAAACTGCATCAATAGATGAAGCATTTATTGACATTGAATTTAATGCTTGCTCTATTTTCTTACTGCTTACTCCACAATCAATTAATATTTTTGAATTGTCTGATTCTACTAATAAACTATTTCCACTGCTACCACTATATAAACTACAAAAATTTAACATTTTATTACTCTTTCTATTTGCGTTTGTATATTAATTAGAAACTCTTTGTATATTGGCTCCTAAATTTTTAAATTTTTCTTCTATTTTTTCGTATCCTCTATCTATATGATCTAAATTATATATCTCTGTTTCGCCTTCTGCAATAATTCCAGCAATTATAAGTGCTGCACCAGCTCGTAGATCGCTAGAATAAACAGGAGCACCATAAAGCTTATCAACACCTTCAAAAAATGCTGATTTGCCTTGAACTGAAATTTTTGCTCCCATCTTATTAAGTTCAGCTGTATATTGAAATCTTGATTCCCAAATACTTTCGTTAATTGTACTAGTGCCATTTGCAATTGAAAGTGCCACTCCCATTTGAGGTTGCAAATCGGTAGGAAATCCTGGGTAAGGTAGTGTTTTTATATTTGCCCTAGATGGCTTTCTATTGCATGTAACTCTAATACTATCTCCATAATCATGAACTTCTGCACCCATTTCTTGTATTTTAGCTGTTAATGATTCTAAGTGTTTAGTAATACAATTTTTAATTAAAATATCACCTTGTGACGCAACTGCAGCAAGCATAAAAGTACCTGCTTCAATTTGGTCTGGAACAATTGAATATGTAGCATTACCTTTTAATTCTTTAACACCATTTATTTTTATCATGTCAGTTCCGGCACCTCTGATGTCAGCACCCATGGTGTTTAAAAAGTTTGCAACATCTACAATATGAGGCTCTTTAGCGGCATTATCTATTGTTGTTGTACCTTCAGCAAGAACAGAAGCTAACATTACATTAATTGTAGCCCCTACTGAAACTATATCCATATAAATTGAAGTACCAACAAGATTATCAGCTTTAGCAGTTATTTTGCCTTGTGATACATCTACTTTAGCACCAAGTAATTCAAATCCTTTAATATGTTGATCTATAGGTCTAGGACCTAAGTTACATCCTCCAGGCATTCCAACTTGAATAGCCCTTTTTCTACCAAGCATACTTCCTATTAAATAGTAAGATGCTCTAAATTTGCTAGTTAAATCTAAAGGAGCATTTGATGTAGTAATATTAGTAGTATCTATAGAAAGTGTATTGTTATCTAACCATGTTATTTTGGCACCTAATTCAGATAATATTTTACAAGAAACCTTTACATCACTAATATTAGGAACATTTTCTAATACACAAGTTCCATTAATTAATAAGGTTGCTGGCAATATTGCAACCGTTGCGTTTTTAGCCCCACTTATAGTTACCTCACCTTTTAAATGTGTAGGACCTTTTATTAATAATTTTTCCAATTGTATACCCCCAAAAAATTGCGTAAATAAATAGAGCGTATAATAACACTCTATCAATAATCAATATAGCATAAAATTTTAAAATTTACAACTACTTTTTTATTTTAGCATTAAACCACTCAAATTATAAAACATTTGAATCATTAATGCTTAGCTGTAGTAACCGTTTTTTTGCTAAACAACTCTAAAATTTTAAACTTAAATTTAATGGTGAATTTAGAATTATCGGATACAATATTATATGATTCTTCTGACATAGTATCTTCAAGCAATGTTTTTGAATCATCTTGGACTATCCCAGAGCTAATATCTATAAAACATAGAGAAGGAAACATTACGCACCACCAGTTTTTGCCAGATGCGTTACCAATTTCAACCCTTAAGGCATCATACATTCCGGCTGGAAAAGATATGTCACCATATGTTTTTGTTGGAAATTCGAAATTACCAATATTAATATTAACAGGATAATCAAATCCTTCTTGATGTATTACTTCTAAAGCAATGTTTTCAAAGTCTGCTTTATGCTCATAAGCCATTGAAATTGCTTCTTCTTTTGAATTTATATTTTCACACAACTTATTCATATAAGTAAGTAATGCATCTCTTACTTTATATTTTAAATTTTGATCCTCATTGCTATTACTGTTAGCTATAACATGTAGACGAAAAACACTGTTTGAAATATCATATGACACAGCTTGTACATAATTAAAAGCACAAATATAAGTATATAATAACAATAACAAAACTAAAATCATGCCAGATTTTACTTTGGAATTTTGCATAAAATTTAATATTCTTTTCATAAAGAACCTCCTTTTTAAAAATAAAACTTTTTTGTAAAAAAATTTCTTTAGAATAAGTATTAACCAAAATTAAAAAAATATACTTATGTCGAAAAAACAAGATGAAATTATTTGAAATATTATTGACATATTTGAAACAAAATGGTAAAATTTACCAGTACACAAAAGAAGAAAAGCTTGGGGATGCACGCAAAGTGGGCAATTACTAAAAGGAGGAAATGCCATGATAGCTAATAAAGAAACTATAGATAAAAAATGTTGCTTTTATGTGAGTGATTTTCATTTAGAAATGACAATTGTGCCATATATTAATAGAAAAATTGCAGAGAATAAAAATATAGTTATAATAACCCAAAATAATTTGGAAGATACAATAAAAATATTAATATCAAGAATGAATATAAAAAATAAACAAAAAATATTAGAACTAAATTGGAACAATAATAATCTAAATAGTATAACTGAAAATGACAATATAATTATTATAAATGGAACAAAAGAATTTATTAATGATAAAAACGAAGAAATTAAACATAAATTTTCTAATAAAAATATAGAACTTGTAAACTGTTATAATTTTGATGAAATAAAGGATGAGATGGTAGAAATAAGAGCACATTATTCAGGGGTACTCAATAATTTACAAAAAAACTATTGAAAAAAAACAAAAAAAGGTATATGATATTATAAGCACTTTAAAATGAAGAAGGGGAATTTTATGGAACAATCATTAGAGGAAATTAAGTGGAAACTAAATAAGTACAAACAAGGACACCTATTAAATGGATATGAAAATTTACCTGAAAACAAGCAAAAAGCGTTATTAGACCAAATACAAAACATTGATTTTGAGTTAATTGATAGTTTATATAAAAGAACAAAAAAAGAGTTAGACTTGTCAAATGACAAGATAGAACCTATTGAATATGTGGACAAGCTTAAACTAAATGGCTATTATAAAGGTTTAGAAAATACCGGAAGAAAAGCAATTGAAGCAGGTAAACTAGCAGCGGTAACAATGGCTGGTGGACAAGGCACAAGACTAGGACACAGTGGGCCAAAAGGTACATTTGACATCGGGTTAGATTCACATAAATCATTGTTTGAACTATTAAGTGATTACTTAAAAGAAGAGGGTAAAAAATATGGAGTTGTTATTCCTTGGTTTATTATGACTAGTGAGGAAAACAATGATGCTACAGTAGAATATTTTGCTAAACATAGATTTTTCGGGTATGAAAAAGATAAAAACATATTCTTCTTTAAACAGGGAGAACTACCAATGGTTGATACCGAAGGAAGAATTTTAATAGGTGAAGATGGTCTAGTTAAAGAAGCGGCTAATGGACATGGAGGAATTTTTGAAGCACTTGTAAAAAACAAAATGACTGACAAAATGAGAGAGCTTGGGGTAGAATGGATTTTCATTGGTGGAGTTGATAATTGCTTAGTAAAAATGGTAGATCCAATTTTAATGGGAATTGCTATAGAAAAGCATGTAACAGCAGCAGGAAAATCAATAGTAAAAGCAAACCCAGAAGAAAAAGTTGGTGTATTTTGCAAAAAAAATGGTAAGCCATATGTAATTGAGTATTCAGAAATTTCACAAGAAATGGCAGAAAAAAGGGATGCTAATGGAGAACTTGTATATGGTGAATCACATATTTTATGTAATTTATTCAATATTTCAGCAGTAGAGAGAATGGGACATACTCCTTTACCATATCATTCAGCTTTTAAAAAGGCAACATATATTGATGTAGATGGACACAAAGTAGTACCAACAGGACCTAATGCATTTAAGTTTGAAGCATTTCTATTTGATGCTTTTGGCGAATTAGACGATATGGCAATTTTAAGAGTAAAAAGAGAGGAAGAGTTTGCTCCTGTCAAAAATGCAACAGGTGTAGATAGTCCAGAAACTGCAAGAGAACTATACAAGAAATTTTATAATGTATAATTAAGGGGGGTTAAAAGATAATTTAAAATTAGCTTTTAACCTTTTAAATGTATATAATCTTCCGGCTATGCCGGTAGTAACATGGGCTTTAGCTTTGTAGCAAAGCAACTCCCTTCATGATATA
>CANQCG010000010.1 GCA_947589645.1 uncultured Clostridia bacterium | reverse complement strand
GCTTCATCACGTGCACGTTCTCTTCCTTGATTAAAACCTTTGGAAAATGAATCAAATATTCCCATATTGTTTCCTCCATAGAATTATCTGGAGGTTTTACACAGCACTCCAGAAAAAAATAAATTTCTTCTGTACTTTGCTGTGTAAAGTACAATAGATAATTATATTTTAACATATTTCTATTAAAAAACAAGTTTAACATAATGTCGAATGGAATAAAATAGTGCAAATTGATTTTATTCTTCTTTTGTTGTTTCTATATTTTTAGCCATTGTAAACATTATAAAAAGATGTCTAGCAAAATTTATTAAGATAGTTATATATTCATCATATATGCTCTTTAACATATTATCAAACTTCTCATTGTTTTCTTTAGTATTATATATAAGCCATGACCATTTGCTTTTGCTTATACATATTGCAAGTCTTAATTTATTTTTTATAGGGCTTTATCCTTGACACAAGTTCTAACCCCTATGAGTTTTGACCAATGATACAAAACTTGGGGGATGATATGATACTTACTGAAAATAAAAAAAACCATTCTTTTTCAGAATGGTACTTATATATTCTGTTCTATTAGTTCGAACAGATACGTCATTGGTGCTGATGGTGGGACTCGAACCCACATGGTTTCCCGCTGGATTTTGAGTCCAGTGCGTCTGCCAGTTCCGCCACATCAGCATAGAAGAAAGCCTATGTAGAAGATGAATAAGTTATCCGTACAGTCACTTCGTTCCTTACGGTTAACTTAACATCAGCATAATATAAACGAACGAATATATATTAACACATTTTACAGCATAAGTCAAAGAGTTTTTCAAAATTCCTTGCCAAAGTTATGAAAATATGATATAGTGGCAATATCAAGGAAAACTTGACTTAAAAAAGGAGGAAGATAGTTATGAAACTAAAAGTAACAGGTAAAGAACTAATGATAACAGAAGCACTTAACGATTATGTAGAAAAAAAATTATCAAGAATAGAAAAATATTTTGAAGATTTAGAAGCAGATGTTACATTAAGAACAGAAAAAAGCGAGCAAATAGCAGAAATGAATGTATATGCAAATGGGGAAACATATAGAGCAGTTACAGAAGACAAAGACTTATATGCTTCTATAGATAAGGACATAGACATTCTAGAAGGGCAAATAAGAAAAACAAAAACAAGAAAAGAAAAAATGATAAGAGATGATACTTTAAAAGCATTAGAGGTAAATACAGAAAAACACACCGAAGTTGTAAACGAAATTATAAAAACATCATATTACTCAATAAAGCCATTAACACCAGAAGATGCAATGTTAGCATTGCAAGAATACCCAACACATAATTTCTTAGCATTTATAAATGTTGAAACAGGAAAAGTCAATGTAATACATAAATTAAAAGATGGCAAAAATTATGGAATAGTTGAGCCAGAGGCTTAAATTAAACATAATAAATAATAGAAAATTATTAACAAGCATAATTATGAAAAAATCATAAGATCATAGAAAAAATAAATATTAAAAAAGGCAGGAAATCAATTCCTGCCTTTATGTATGCAAACAATAAAACATTTGCAAAAGAAACTGCACAAAACAGTATCTATAAAGACAAAAACCAACTCCCTGTCTAATTAATAATCAAATTATTATGGTTTATTCTTTATCTAATATAGGTTCAAACTATTTCATGTTGTTTTCAACTTGTTGTATCATTTTTCTAACCATGTTTCCACCTATTCTACCAGCGTCTCTAGCTGAAATGTCACCATTGTAACCATCTTTTAAAGTAACACCAACTTCGCTAGCTACTTCATATTTGAATTTATCTAAAGCTGATTGAGCTTCTGGAACTAATTTCTTATTTGAATTTGTCATGTTTTTTCACCTCCTGTTATATATAACATCTAAAGAAAAAACTATTGCTTTTTCTAAACTTATGATGTACAATTTCAGAGAAAATAAACAGGAAAAAAATAGAAAAATGTAATTTTAAATAATAAAAATAAAAAAATAACATAAAATAAAATTTAGTGAAATAAAATTAAAAGATGCAAAAGAAAAATAGGAGGTATATATGTATAAACTTATAACAATAGATTTAGATGGCACATTACTAAACTCAAATGGAATAATAAGTGATTACACCATAAAAACAATGCAAGAGATAATGAGTAAAAATATTCAAATTGTTTTAGCATCAGGAAGAATCGTAGATTCAATAAAATCATTTGCAAAACAAATAGGAGATCAAAAATATCTCATTGCGGGAAATGGTTCTATTGTTTATGATATCGAAAATGACGAAATTTTATACAAGAATTTTTTAAAAAAAGAAAAAGTTTTGGATGTAATAAAAATATGTGAAGAAAATAGTATTTTCTATAATATATATACAGAAAACGAAGTTTTGACACCTGAACTAAAATACAACGTATTGTATTATCACAAAGAAAATTCAAATAGAGAAGACAAAAAAAGAATTCAAATTAATATAGTTGACAAAATGTATGAGTATATAAAAAATTCCGTGAGGGAAGATTACTTAAAAATAACAGTTTGTGATGAAGACAAGATGATATTTAATTCTATAATAAGAAAATTAAAACAAATAAAAGACATAGATATTTTAGACATAGAGCATATGTCAAGAAAAAACATAACGAAAGGTACAGAAGATGTTGAATTAAACTATTCATACACAGAAATAACAGCACAGAATGTAGACAAATGGAAAGCATTAGAATTTATATTGATGAGAGAAAATATATCAAAAGACGATGTTATAGCAATAGGAGATAATATAAATGACAAACAAATGATACAAAACGCAGGAATGGGGATAGCCATGAAAGGCAGTACACCAGAAGTGCTACAAATAGCAGACAGAGTAACCAATGAAAGTAATAATTTTGATGGAGTAGCAAATACTTTAAAACAAATAATTTTAGATATGTAAAACTATATTACAAAAATATTACAATAGCATTAAGTTTGAGTTACAAAGTACTAATTCTATTGATTTACAACTCATTGTGGTGTAAAATAAAATAAATCGAATTTTGTAAAAAAGTCATACAAAATAACGAAAAGGGAGGAATCACGATGGTATCAAATCCAATACAAAAAAAAGTAAGGAATGCAGCATTAATAGGCTCTTTAGTAACATTATTAATAATGGGCGCTATAGTAGCTGTTTTATTATTTCAATTAAATAAAATGAATACAGAACAAAAGAAAATAGAGCAATCATTTAAAACAGTTTATACACTAAATCAAGACGTAGTATCTGGGCAAGTTATAACTGAAGATATGTTTGTGCAAAGCACAGCACAAATAGAGCATATTCCTCTAGGAGCCACATCAGATATACAAGATTTTATAAACTATTCTTTAACAGATAAAGAAGGAAATACAGTATATACAGACGAAAAAGGTATATATTTAAATAAAAACAGTGAATATATGGAAATCTTTCAAAACGGAAATAAATACTATACATATTTAAGTGATGGCACAAGAGAAGAAGTTACTGGACTTAATCAAAGAGACATTTACACGGACGATTACCGCATTAGTTATAATGACTCTGAAGATATAGGAGCTTATGTAATTAGAGAAACTGAAGGAAAAACAAGAATATATCAAGAAGATGCAACAGGTGAATATTATATACTAACTGTAAGATATGATGCAAACCAAAATGGACAACCAACAAGAGAAAAACAATATGTAGATATAGTTGGAACACCATTAATTGCAAAAATAGATATGAATAAAAATACTGTTTTAACTACAAGTATGTTATCAAAAGGAAGTTTAATAACAAAAGATGTAAGAAAACAAGAATACAACGTAATATCATTACCAGTTGACTTAGCAACAGGAGATTATATTGATGTTAGAATTCAATTACCAAACGGACAAGATTTTATAGTAGTATCTAAAAAAGAAGTAGAAATTCCTATAATGGAAGGAATGGACTCAGAAAATACAGTTTGGATAAACCTTTCAGAAGATGAAACTTTATATATGTCTTGCGCTATAGTTGAGGCATTTAGAATAAATGGTTCAAAAATATATGCAACAAAATACACAGATCCAGGAATGCAAGAAGCAGTAACACCAACATATCCAATAAGTGCAGAAACTATAGCACTAATTAGAAACAATCCAAATGTAACAGATGTAGCAAAACAAGGACTAAATCAAAGATATACTCAAGCACTTGTTAATATAAGAGAAAACAATATAAATACTGAATTAGCAAAACCAGAAAATTCAGAATCAAACATAACAGAAAAAATGAACCAAAGTATAGCATTAACACAAGAAGAAAGAAGAAATTACTTACAATCATTAGCAAACGGAGGCGCAACAAATTAAAATTTTAAGGTCATTTTTATGACCTTAAAATTTCCAAAAGAAGAAAGGAAAAAATATGGAAAAGATAGGATTTATTGGGGAGTATGATAAGATAGACTTGATAATATATGTAGCTAAGATACTCACTGAATTAGGCAAAAAAGTTTTAATATTAGATGCAACCAGCAAACAAAAATCAAGATATGTAGTTCCAACAATAAATCCAACTATTTCATATCTTACTCAATTTCAAGACATAGACATAGCTGTTGGATTAAAAAACTTCGAAAATATGCAGAGATATTTATCTGTTGACGAAGAAGAATTAAATTATGACTATATGCTAATAGATATAAACACTTCTGAAGGTATAATTCAAAATGCATTAACGGCAACAGACAAAGTATATTATGTAACATCATTTGATTTATATACTTTAAAAAAAGGAATAGAAATTATATCTGAAATAACAGAGCCATTAAAGCTGACAAAAATATACTTTTCGAGAACATATTCAAACGAAGATGATGAATATTTAGAATTTTTAGCATTAGGCAAAAAAATCATGTGGGACGAAAATATTATATATTTTCCATTAGAAAATGGAGATGCTACAGTAATCGCCGAGAATCAAAGAATAAGCAAAATAAAGTATAGAAACTTAAGTAATGACTATAAAGAAGGCTTAATATCATTGGCAAGTGACATTTTAGCAAAACCATCTAAAGAAATAAAATCTTTAGTAAGAAAATTAGAATAAAGGAGAGTAATAATGTCAATAGTAACTTTTTGGGGGAGTGGAAAAGAACAAGTTGGTAAAACATTATCTGTAGTTGCAATAGCTACCAATATGGCAATTGAACACAATAAAAGAATACTAATAATTTCAGCAAGTTATAACAATGATACCCTTAAAGATTGCTATTGGAGTGAGCGAACAGCTAGAAATAATATATTTTTCAAAACAAAAAATACAATTGAAATAGATAATGGAATTGAAGGATTAGCAAAAATAGTTCAAAGTAATAGAGCTACACCAAGTTTAATAACAGATTATACAAAAGTAATTTTCAAAGACAGGTTAGAAATCTTATTAGGTTTTGACCAAAAAAATATGCATAGTAGTGAAGAAATATCAAAAATATACTCAGAAATTGTATATTTAGCAGGCCAGTATTATGATATGGTTTTTGTAGACTTGGACAATGAAATAAATGAAGTAGGGGTAAATGACATTTTAGATGCTTCAGACTTAGTAATTGCTATGGTAGCACAAAAAGTATCTAGTATAAACATGATACTACCAAAAGTAAAATCTTTTCCAAAATATAAAACAATGTTTTTAATAGGAAAATATGATGAAGACTCAAAATATACAGTACGAAATTTATCAAGATTATTAGGAGAAAAAAATAATATACTAGCAATGCCATACAACACATTATATTTTGAAGCAGCACAAGAAGGAACAGTACCAGATTTATTCCTAAAACTTAGAAGTTTACAAGATAAAAATGATAAAAATATGTTTTTTATAAATCAAGTAAAATATAATTCAGAGCAAATATTAAGAAAGATACAAGAAGCTGAACTAATGAAATAAGTGGGAGGTAGAAAAACTATGTTAAATATAGCATTAATATTAATAGTACTAGTTATAGCTGGAATATTAATATATGTAAAAATTAATAAAAATAAAAATGCTGTAGTTGAAGAAATGGAAGTAGACGACAAAACCTTCACTTTAATGGCAATGAGAGACTTTATAAAGCGTAGGCTTGATGAAATTACAAAAGTTAACTTATATGATATAGGACTATCAGAAGAAGAATTAAAAAGAAGAAAAAATAAAAAATACGAATTGAAAAAAGCATTAAAGGGTTGTACATATGGAGATGTAAACGATAAAAAATATGTAAAAGAACTTATATATGATTTACTAGCAAAAGAATATGGGGTTGATGAAAACAATGTTTCAAAAGCAATTCCATTTGATATGCCATCACTTTTAACTTCACAAGACAAATTTGACATATTAATATATACATATAAAAAAGAATTCGGTTATGAAGCTTTATCAGAACTAATAAAAAAATATAACCTAGACACATTAAAATATATACAAGGAGAAACGAAACCTTGCTATGTAATAACAGATGATGAAATTAATGACATTTTTGAAAAAGAAAATATAGTACTATCTTTTACAGATAAACTAAACATAGTAGTTCAAAGAATATATCAACACTACAAAGGTTATAGCTCAATAGATGAAATAAGAGATATGAACATAGATGGTGTATCTGGAGGTGTATCTGGACTTCCAGAATCATTCTTAAGCCAAGTAGCACAAACAGATGGAGATTATTTAGAGCAAATTACCGAATACAAAGTACCACGTGCTTGTGATAGTATCTGGATAATGTTTAGAGGAAAATCAATACGTTTAGCATTCCTTTCATTTGGAACAGAAGCCGAATTAAAAAGAGTTTGCCAAAACATATACAAATATAATAACCCAGGACAATTATCAGATACAAATGGTTATAAAATCAATGAAATGAAGGACGGATCTCGTGTCGTAGTAGTAAGACCAAGCATGTCAGAAACATGGGCATTCTTCGTAAGAAAATTCGACGTAAAACGTGCTACACTAGAACAAATAGTATTCTTCCCTGGCTACGAAGAAACAATAAATCTTTTAAAATTCTTAGTAAAAGGAGCAAGAATAATATCACTAACAGGTGAGCAAGGTTGTGGTAAAACAACAATGCTTATGGCAATGATAGAAAACATATACGAAACAATGAACCTTCGTATTACAGAAACTGCTTTCGAGTTACACTTAAGAAAAATATATCCAACAAGAAATATTTTATCAATGCGTGAGACAGAAACAGTTTCAGGACAAGACTGTTTGGACGTTCAAAAGAAAACCGATGGTTCTGTAAATATAATTGGTGAGGTTGCAACAGACCCCGTAGCATCTTGGATGATACAATCAGCCCAAGTAGCATCTAAATTTACATTATTTACGCACCACGCTAAAACATTCCCAGACTTAGTAACTGCACTTCGTAACTCAATGTTAAGAGCAGGTGTATTTAGAAACGAAAAAACAGCAGAGGAGCAAGTAGTACAAGTATTAAACTTTGACATACACTTAGTAAAAGACTTTAGAGGAAAAAGATACATAGAAAGAATCACAGAATGTATACCAATACAAGCAAAAGATGAGTATACATATGACCATAGAAACGAAAAAACATTAGAAGGAAAATTTGATAAATTTTTTGATAATGCAACTCAATTTTTCAGCAAATCAACAGATAGACAATTATATACATACAGAAACATACTAGAATACATAGATGGCGAATATGTAATTACAAATAAAATAACAGACAAAAACTTGCTAGAAATGCGTGAAAACATGAACGAAGAAGATCAACAAGCATTTGATGAATTTGTTGAAAGAAACTGGGGAACAAAAGCACCAGTTAGAACAAAAGCAAAGGCAAAAGCAGCAGCAAAAGCACAACAGTAGCAATATATGAATTTAATTAACAATAATAATAAAAGGAGGTGTTTTGAATGTTAACCACAAAAACATTATTAATATTCATGGGAATAATAATAGTGTTGTTTATAGCAATTGTCATAGCATATGTTATATTAAGAAAAAAGATGCAACAGTCAGAATATATGCAAATGAAGAAATTGCAAGAAGGTACAAAGACTAATAACTTTACATTAGAAGTTTTTTATCAAAAAGCCTATGTAATATTTACCAAAACACCGTTTATAAAAAGATACATATTAAAAATTAGAAGAAGACTAGAAATATTAAATATAGATGATGAATATGTAACAAGAAGAGACGCAGCAAAAATATTATTAAGAACACTATGCATTGTAATACCAATAGCAGTAATAACCATAATAATAACACATGAAAATTCACTATTAATGTCAATTCTGTTAATTTTTGAATTATTCATGGTTGATACTTTTATTGATGGAATGGTTGACAAAATAGATAATAACTTACTTAAAGAACAAATAGAATTTTTCTCTGAAATAAGACATGCTTATCATGAATACAACATGGTAGAAGAAGCAATATATCAAATTTCACTTGATGATGAGAAAAACATATCAAGGCAAGGAGAAAAGATATACGAAGTTTTAATTTCAGACGATCCAGAAACAGAACTAGAAAAATATTATGATGTAGCACCAAATAGTTATTTAAAAGAATTTGCTGGTATATCATACCTAACAAAAGAATTTGGAGATAGAGAAGAAAACGGAACATCTCTATACTTAAAGAATGTTAATAATATCACTCAAGAAATACAACTAGAAATACTAAAAAGAGATAAATTAAACTATCAATTCCAAAGCTTATCAGTAATATCAATTGTACCCGTACTACTATTAGAGCCATTAAAAAATTGGTGTATATCTAACTTTAGCTTTACAGAAAGTTTCTATAATGGTAGAGCCGGAATTATAGTACAAATGTTAATAGTACTAATAACATTTGTTGCATATTTAATAACTAGAAAATTAAAAGATAATGGTTCAACTTCTATAGATACAAGTAATACCGAGAAGCCATGGGAAGAGAAGGTATATAGAAAGCTAAAGAAAATAGTTGACCTATTTATACCTAAAGAAGGAACTAAAGAAAACAGAAACTTAAAGCAATTATTAAAAGATGCAGCTTCAAAAAAGAAAATAGAATGGATATATGTAGATAGAATATGCTTATTTGTAGTAACATTTATTGTATCAATAATTTTAATGCTAGTACTGCATAAAATTCAAGTAGATTACATATATACAGAACCGACTACAGATTATAACTTAATATCGATGTCGGACAAAGATAGGATAAAAGCAGAGGAATTAACAAAAATAGATAATTATTTCCTAGATATGTTTAGAGGAAAAAATAAAACTACACAACATGACATAGAGCTTGCTATGTCAAGATCACAATATTATGAAGAAGCAGATGAGGAAGAAATAGAAACTGCAGCAGCAAGAGTATTAGACAAATTACATCAAATAAACAACGAATATTTGCAATGGTTTGAAATTTTACTATCTTTAATATTTGCATTAATAGGTTATATGGGACCTATTGGAATGTTATATTTCCAAAAGATAATGCGACAATTAGAGATGGAAAACGAAGTAATGCAATTCCAAACCATTATACAAATGTTAATGAAGATCGAAAGAGTAAACGTAGAAATGATATTAGAGTGGCTTGAAAGATATGCAAATATATTTAAAGAGCCAATTAGTAAATGTGTAAACAACTATGAGGCAGGAGCATGGGAAGCATTAGAAGAACTAAAAGCATCTGTTTCATTTGCACAATTTATAAGAATAATTGAAAGCTTGCAAGCAGCTGTAGAAAAAATACCTATTAGAGAAGCTTTTGATGAATTAGACTCAGACAGAGATTACTACCAAGAAAAGAGAAAAGAAGCAAACGAAAGATTAATATCAAGAAAAAGTATGATAGGAAGAGCAGTAGGATTTTCACCAATGATATGTCTATTTGTAGGTTACTTAATTATACCATTAGTATTTATAGGAATGCAAAGTATGGGAAGCTCAATGAACAGTTTGAGATAAAAGGGGTATTTATAATCTAAAATTAATATAATGAAAGGAAAAATCTTATGGAGAATGCATCACAAGCCTTATTAATAGCAGCAGGAATATTAATGGGTCTAATTATTTTAACAGTTATTATATTTGGTTTTAGACAAGTCTCTAATTATTATGCAGCCAAAGAGCAAAATAAAGCATCTGAGCAATTAATCGCCTTTAACAAACAATATAACACTTATGATAGAGAAGATGTACGAGGAACTGAACTAATATCATTAATATATAAAATAATAGATTTCAATAATATCCAAAATGATGCTAATTCTAATATTGAAATAGATGTTAATATAAAAGATAAAGATAATAAATGGAAAAACATGTATTATCAATATGATACCTATAAAAATATTAAGCTAATAGATTTTACTGGTACATACAATGGAAAATATACTCAAGATAATATTGATGGAGAAATTCTACAAAAAGCTAGAAATATAGAGGCAAAATATCCTTCAGGGCTTGCAGATAAATTAGCAAAAAACATATCAAAATTACTAGATGCAGATAAAAAAGACAACTTTTTAAAAGAATTAAAAATTAATAATCCAAATTCAGTGGACGAAGAAGATATTTTAAAATATTATCAGTATCAACAATTTAAAAGAGCACATTTTGACTGTACATCGTTAAAATATACTGATGCGGGAAGAGTTTTAAAGTTTGAATTTGAATTTAACGGAAAATTTGAATAATAATAGAGGAGATAGCAATGGAAAACGCGTCAAATGCTTTAATTATGGCAGCGGCAATATTAATAGGAATATTAATATTATCACTTGGAGTATATTTGGCAAACATTATGTCTGGTTATGCAGAAATTACGCAAAAACAAATGGAACAAAACTCACTTAATCAATTTAATGACAGGTTTTTAAAATATGATTCATTAGACTGTACAATACAAGATGTTATAACTGTAAAAAATTATGCCTTAGAAAGTAATAATCAAACTGCAGGATATAACCCATTAAACGATAGGGCACAAGACGATAATGCTTATATAGATGTTTATTTAGGAACATCACTTGCTAATGCTAAATTGCTAACATCTATAATATTAAACAAATCTGATGAAGACTTATTAAATAAAAATATGCAGGAATTAGAAAATAATATTGCAAATGGAAAAACAGACAATATCAAATATAAATGTAAAGTGGAAACTAATACTAATACTGGAAGAGTGAGTAGAATATACTTTTATATTCCATAATACTATAAAAGCTGAAACATTGCAAAATTTACAAGAAAATGTTATAATATAGGTGTAATATGAAAAAAATAATAGTTTTACTTAGTTTTACATTAATTATCATTGCGATAATGAGTTTTAACTATATGAATTATAAAAAACAATATAATGAAGTCAAACAATACAACCTTGAATTTGAAAAAAATTACCAAAAGGAAATTTACGGAATTGACTTGACAACTATAATAAATAAGGTTATAAATAATAATAAGAAGAATAATGTCGAATTAACAGAAGACAAAAGATTCATAAACAATAATACAAATTCTATCAATATAGATGTAAAAATGATAGATGTTGAAACAAATCAAGTTTATCCAATGGAAGTTTTCTATAATGGTGGAATGGAAAGATTTGTTCAAAACTATTCGAATATACTATTTAAATGTACCAAGATAGAATACCATAAAAAAACAGGAAGAGTAAGTTACTTATATTTTGAACAAATTTCTAAATAAGTTATTAATATTTTATTTTTATAAAAAACAGAAGCAAAAAAGGAGGAAATATTATGGAGAATGCAACCAAAGCATTATTAATAGCAGCAGCTGTTTTAATAGCTATATTATTAATATCTTTAGGTATAGTAGTTATGCGTCAAGGAACCTCAGCTGTACAAGATGCAGGATCAGGTTTAGATTCAGCAGCAATAGAACAATTTAATGGAAAATTTTCAGGTTATGAGGGAGATCATAAATCAACAACTCAAGTAAATGCACTTTTAAGAGAAGTATGTTCTCACAATTTACAAGAGGCAGCAACAGGCACAAAGCGTTTTGTTGAAATTTCTGCGAGTGGTATTGTAACACAAGCAACAAGTGCATCATCAGCTGCTAGAGTTTCAGGAAGTGACTATTATAAAGTAACATGCAATTTTGCAGGTTCAGGAATAGTTAACAAAATAACAATATCAAAATAATTTATAAAAGAAAGAAGTGATATAGTAATGGAAAATGCTGTAGATGCTTTAAAAGTAGCAGGTAGTGTACTAATATTTGTTTTAGCTCTTTCCCTTACTATATCAACTTTTACTATGGCGTCTCAAGCTTTAAATAGAATATTTACAGCAAGTGATGAAGAAGAATATGTAACTGATGCAGATGGTAATTATTTAAACTTTGTACAATTTAATAAAGCAACACGTGAAGTAGGTATAGACACAATAATACCAATGATATATAGAGCTTATAAGGAAAACTTTGCTATATATTTTTACGACAAAGATGGAAATGCATTAAATGTAAATAAAGATAACGAAGGCGAAGACATAAATTATTTTGATCTAGAAAAAGAAATATATGCAAGTTCAAAAGATGTTGTAGACAGGTTAGATAAACTATTATATACAGATGGTTTATATAATAATTTAAAGAATAAAACCTTTTATGAGCAATTAGGAGAATACTATATGGATGATGCTGTAGGAGACGGAGAATCAGACGTAGCAGAGGTAAATAAAATAAAGAAAAGAGTTATTGCTTATACAGAAAAGTAAATAAAAATATTATAAGAGGAGAATTAATATGAATGACACATTTATTGTTATAATAGCAATAGGAATTGCTGGAATATTAATGTTTATATTTCCACTAATGACGATAGCAGACAGAAATGATGATATTACACAATTAACAGTTCAAACTGATACAAATGAATTGGTTGATGGAATAAGAAGAACAGGAACATTAACTTATGATGAATATAATAGTTTTGTGTCATCTATTTCTGCAACTGGGAACGCTTATGATGTAGAAATACAATTTCAAATATTAGATGAAAATCCATCTAAAAAAACATCTTCAGCAACTAATGTAGTTATAATAGGAGAAAATGTTTATTATTCTGTGTATACAACGCAAATAGAGGAAGAACTTAACAACAAAGGTAAATATGTCTTAAAAGAAGGAGACATTGTTTCAGTAAGAGTAAAAAATAGAAGTAAAACATTTGCACAAACTTTAAGAGGAGTTTGGTATTCAGTAATGGGAGACGATACATATATTATATTTGCAAGTGCAGCAGGAACAGTAAGTGTAAATGGAAAATAATATAAAAGATACATAATAGAGCTGTCCTAAAATGAAATATAAATTTTTAATATTTCATTTTAGAACAGTTCGTTTTGAAAGGAAAAAAATATGAAAATACAAACTCTGGCAATAATATTTGTATTAATAATAATGCCAATATCTGTTGTATTAGGAGAATATTCAGCAATGCAAAGAAAAATCTTTGCAATAGAACAAACATATGATTCATCGCTAATTACTTCAACTGATGATGCTCTGAAGGCATTTCAAATAAATACATTCAATGATACAACTACAGGAATTACAGATAGAAAAATGAACATTATAGAAGCATCAGCAAATGCATTTTTCAATTCAATGGAACAATGCTTTAGCATGCAAGGTTATTCAAAAGAAGATTTACACTCTTATGTACCAGCATTAGTGTATACAATGTATGATGGCTATTATATATATTCACCATACCAAAATATAACAGAGCAAAATGGAACAATTAATTTAGGTAGCACAGGAAAAGACTATGGCTTTAAACCATATGTATATTATAGTTGTAGATACACAAGTGGCGCAAACAATGACTTTGTAATAACATATACATTAGATAACTATATAACAATTCAAGGTTTCGTTAAAGGAGCAATGGTAGATAAAGCAGGATATTTATTAACAAGAGCTAATGCAAAAGATAAATTAGGAGTATTTATTGACTCAGCTACAAATCAAGTTTACTATAACGGAGTACCTATAGAAAAAGAATCAAACTTAACAGAAAATTTAGTTGAATCAGATGGAACAACTATAAAACAATACAAATATATAAAATTAAATGGAACAAAATATTACTTGGACGAAGGCCAAGAAAAAATATTCTATATACTAGGTGGAGATAGGGTAGAGCAAGCAATTAAAGCAAAAGATGAAGAAACATATGCAATGTATAAAAATGCAATAGAAAACAATATAAGTGCAATTGATTATTATAAAAAAGCGTACGAATTTACTCTTTGGGTAGATAACAACTTAAGTAGCATTACAGTAAACAATGCTGTTCCAATAAATAATTTGCAAGATAAAAACATTGGAAATATATTTGATGGAAATTATGACTCTCCAGGTTCAAATTTTAATACACATAGAAAAGATGTAATAAGATATGCTATAGAGAGTAACTTATCTATAGCAATAGCAAATTTTAACAATTATTCAGGTAGTACAACTGATTTTCAGATGCCTGTCTTAAAAGAAACCGATTGGGACATGTTACAGAACGAAATTTCTATAATAAGTTTTTTACAAGGTTTAAACATGGGTGGAAAAATATATAATGGTTATACAGTTGTAGCCAATGCAAAAACCGAAGAAGTAATAAACGAAGGAAAAATATATATAGCAACATCTGATGGTTATTATCATAAAATAAATGATAAGCACTTATTAAAAAACAGTGACTACATGAAAACTTATACAGTAAAAGATGGAGTATTAGACTTAGATTTTGAAATAAGAACAGATGGAGCAACAAATCAAAAATATCGTAATAGAACAGAGCTAGGATGTTATACAAGTATAGTAGAGCAAAGTAATGTAGACAGTACATGTGATTCTATATATGAATATTTAACAAAACATAAAAATGACATATATGAAAATGCACTAATAAAATATTACACAGCATTAGGTAGAGAAAAATGGGGAAGAAGATTTAACAGCTTAATTTTAACAAGTTTAGACGAATTTTAAAATTTATAAAAAGATTAAAAATTCAAAAAAAGGTTATCATATATATGGTGACCTTTTTTTATGAAAAAAATATTAAAAAGAAGTATTATACTATTAGCCTTAATAATAGTATATGTATATGCATTAGTAATAATAAACTTACCAGACAGTTTAATAGTATTTGAAGGCGAAAATATAAAATTAAAAACAATATATGGCATAGATATAAGTTTAAAAGACAAAACATATGAAGCAATGCTTACATCTAGTAATATAGGTGAGACAACATTTAATGAAAAGGGACAAACAACCTTAACAGCGAGCCTATTTAATTTTAATATTAAAGATATAGAAGTAAATGTATTAGACAAAGCGTCAGTAATTCCAATAGGAAAAATAGCAGGAATAAAATTATACACAAAAGGTGTATTAGTAGTAGGAATGTCAGAAATAGAAGGACAAAAGCCATATCAAAATACAAACATACAAGAAGGAGATATAATTACCAACATAAATGAAACAGAAATAAAAAATACCACAGACTTAATAGAATGTATAAATCAGTCCAATGGTGAAAATCTTAATATTACTTATGTAACAAATGGAGAAACAAAAGAATGTGATATAAAACCAGTAAAAAATGAAGAGGGAAAATATCAAATTGGCTTATGGGTTAGAGACAGTGCAGCAGGAATAGGAACCGTAACATTTTATGAACCAGAAACAGAAAATTTTGTAGCACTAGGACATGGAATAACAGATATTGATACAAGTGAAATAATAGACATATCAAGTGGTGAATTAGTAGATACAAAAATATTATCAGTTGTAAAAGGAGAAAGTGGCACACCAGGGAAAATACAAGGAGCATTAAATAACGAAAAAAGTATAGGAACCATATATAAAAACACAAGATTAGGCATATATGGAAAAGTACAAAATGCCTCAAATCTTTTACTAGGAGACAGCAATAGATTAGAAGTTGCAACAAGAGATGAAATAAACTTAGGAAAAGCAAGTATACTATGTAGCGTTCAAAATAGTGATAAAATAGAAGAATACGAAATTGAAATAGAAAAGAAATTTACAAATAACAATTATGATAATAAAAGTATGTTAATAAAAGTAACAGATGAAAGGCTTTTAGAAAAAACAGGGGGAATAGTACAAGGCATGAGTGGCTCTCCAATAATACAAAATGGTAAATTTATAGGAGCTGTAACACATGTAATTGTAAGTAACCCTAAAGAAGGTTATGGTGTATTTGGAGATATGTTAATAAAGCAAATGCGTAGTGTAGAGTAAAATTAAAAATAAATAAAGCAAAAGCTGAACAAAAACAATTAATTTTTGTCCAGCTTTTTATATTCTATAAAAGTATTATATATACTTAAAAATCAAACTATTTTGTAAGCATATCACCAATTTTTGTAACAGTGCCAGCACCAAGGGTTAGAACTATGTCATTAGGCTGAACATGAGACTTTATGTAAGAAACGCACTCATCAAAATCTGGTATATACAAAGCCTCTTTTCCAAACTCACAAATCTTATTTGCCAAATCTTTAGAAGAAATATCATAAATATTAGTCTCGCGAGCTGCATAAATATCAAGTATAATAATATTATCAAAATTAAGTAAAGCTTTAGCAAAATCGGTAAGTAAGGTTTTAGTTCTGCTATATGTGTGTGGCTGAAAAATTACCCAGGACTTATTATATTTTTTAGACATTAAAGCTTTAGCTGTTGCTATAATTTCTGTAGGGTGATGACCATAATCATCATAAACTTTAGTGCCACAAACCATTCCTTTATATTCAAAACGGCGACAAGCACCTTTAAATTTTAAAAGAGCTGATTTAATTTGCTCTACCGAAATACCATATTCAGTGCATAGAGCAATACAAGCCAAACTATTTAAAACATTATGCATTCCAGGAACAGAAAGTTTAAATCTTCCAAATAAAACATTTTTATTATATACATCAAACTCAGCACAACCATTCTCATCAAAAACAATATTAACTGCAAAAAAATCTGTATTTTTATTAGAAATGCCATAAGTTAAACTCTTAGCATTTGTATATTTTAATAAGTCTAAGCAATTATTATCATCGCCATTTACTACAAGTAAGCCATCATCAGGAAGGAGCTTAACATATTTAACAAAAGCATTTTTAATATTATCAAAATTTTTAAAATAATCTAAATGATCATTATCAATATTTAAAATAATTTCAGATTTAGGGCTAAATTTTAAAAAGCTTTCAACATACTCACAAGCCTCAATTACAAAATATTCGCTATTGCCAACTAAATAATTTCCACTTATTTCAGGCAAAGTTGCACCAACTTGTATGCTAGGATCTTTTAAAGCTTCTAAAAAGCATAAAGAAACCATAGAGGTAGTTGTAGTTTTACCATGAGTTCCAGCAATTGTAACAGTATCACCATAGCATCTAGTAAGATCACCTAAAAAATCAGCTCTTTCAATGGTTGGAATTCCAAGCTCTTTAGCATGAAGAAGCTCTGGGTTATCTTTTTTAATAGCAGCAGTATAAACAACAACATCAGCACCTACAACATTTTCAGCTACTTGAGAAAGCTTAACTGGTATACCATTAGCCATTAATTTAACAACATTCTCATTAGAATTAATGTCACTACCACTAACTTCAAAGCCCCAATTATGTAGTATCTCAGCGATGCCACTCATACTAACACCACCAATACCAATCATATGTATTTTCTTATATTTTTTTATTCTATCTATATTAGGCATAAAATAAACACATCCTTTATACATTACAAGATTATATAATTATAATATAAAAAAAACAAGGGATTTGTGATAAAAATAGTGTTACAACCATATTAAATTTAAGTAAAAACTATTGACTTATTGCTCAAAAATTGTAAAATATAGTTGTAAACAAAACATTTTTAAGTTTGAAAGGGGAATATAAATGAAAAATGACAGAGGAGAAATAACAATACCACAAATTATTTTTGTTATAGTTCTAATAGTATTAGTAGGTGTATGTATTGCTATGTTAACAGGAGAAAATGGGTTATTTGTTCCAAAAGGATATAACCAAAATGCAGACAATTCAACAAATACAAATACCACAAATACAGATGAATCAAACACAAATACAGTAGATACACAAAAACCTACAGAGCAAGAAGAAAACAACAATCAAAATGGAGCACTTGTAGTTCCAACCAAATAATTATAGTAATAACAAAAGAATAAAAGGAATGGTAATAATATGGATATAATTTTTTATATAGTAATATTTATAATAGGTGCATGTTTAGGTAGTTTTTATGCAGAAACCATACATAGAATTGATAAAGGCCAAAGGGTATTTTCTATGTATAGATATTGCCCAAATTGTGAGAAAAAGTTAAGCCTTTTGGAGAGAATACCAATACTTAGTTACATATTTTCAAGAGGAAGATGTAAAAAGTGCAATAAAAAAATAGATAAAAAATACATATTGTTAGAAATAATGACAGGATGCTTGTTAGTACTTATAGCTTATGGTTTAAATCTTACAATATCAAATTTTGATATATCAAAAATAATATCATTAATATTTATCACCTTATATATTTCTTATATAATAATAACAAGTGGTTTAGACAAAAGAAATAAAAGCATGTCAATGCAGTTATTATCTTTTGGTATTATAATATCTCTTGTGTATATAATATATTTATGTTTTGTAGACAGAGTAACAGTGTATTTAAACATAATACATCTAATTTTAATGACAATCTTATTATTATTAAATATAATAAACACTAAAAAGAAAGCACAAAGCAGTTATACCATAGATTTATTAACTACTTTATTAATAATGTTAATATTTACGCAAGAAATAGCATGCATAATTACAATAATAGGAACTTTAATTTCAATAGCTTTGTATATTTTAATAAACAAAATAAGCTTAAGAAAAGTAAAAGGCAAGAACAATATGTTAGAGTTCAGCCAAAAAGTAAGAGTAATATACATAATGGGAATTTTGAATATATTTTCTTTTATAACATTAATAATTATGAGTAAAATATATTAGAAGGGAGAAAGTCAGCATTTTAGCTGACTTAAGGCTATAAAAATGAAAATTGGAGTAGATATAGGTGGAAGTCATATTGCAATTTCTGCAGTAGAAGATGGAAAAATTTTAGAACTAAAACAAAGAAAAGTAAATGACGAAGATAGAGAAGGCATTTTAGAATTAATAGAAAACACCATTTTTGAAAATGTAATAAATATAATAAACAATACTGATGAAAAGCTTGAAACCATTGGAATAGCAGTGCCAGGAACAGTAAATGGACAAATTATTATAAAATGTATTAATCTTGGAATAAAAGATTATAACATAGTAGAAGCTTTAAATAATAAATTTATAAAATACGCAACTGAAAACGAAAAACAGAATAGATTTGAGAGCTTGCCAGTACCAATAAAATTGCAAAATGATGCAAAATGTGCAGCAATAGCAGAAAGTAAGTATGGAGCATTACAGGGTTATAGTAGCAGTGTATTTTTAACATTAGGTACAGGAATAGGTGGAGCTGTAATAAATGATGGCAAACTATTACAAGGCAAATGTTTTTCAGGGTATGAATTTGGACATATGACAATAAACTTCAATGGTGAGCAATGCAAATGTGGAAAAAAAGGTTGCTTTGAAATATATGGTAGCATGAAAAAATTTAAAAGCATCTTAAAAGAAAGATTAGGTATAAGTAAATACACACATGGCGAGCAATTATTTGAATTATTAAAATATGACATGGCATTAGAAAGAAAAGATGAAAGAATAAAACAAACCATTGAAGAATACACAGACAATCTTGCAATTGGAATTTCGAATTTAATTAATATTTTCGAGCCAGAAGCAATTGGAATTGGTGGTAGTTTTACATATTTTGAAGAATTTTTGTTAGAAAAGCTAAAGACAAAAATATTAAGTGGAAATTTATTATTTAATCCTAGAAGCGATATAATAATAAAACCAGCACTTTTAAAGAATAATGCAGGAATAATAGGAGCAAGTATGCTTTAATATATTGGAGGAAAAAGTGGAAGCAAAAAAAGTAGCATTTTTAACATTAGGTTGTAAGGTAAATCAATATGAAACAAATGCAATGGCAGAAAAATTTATATTGTCTGGGCATAAAGTAGTAGAAAATTTAGCAGAAGCAGATATTTGCATAATAAATACATGTAGTGTAACAAACATATCAGATAGAAAATCTAGGCAAATGATTCGCAAAGCAAAAGAAAAAAACGCTAAAGCAATAGTTGTTGTAACAGGTTGTTATGCACAAGTCGCAAAAGAGGACATAGAAAAAATGCCAGAAGTAGATATAGTATTAGGAAACAATTCAAAAAAAGGCATTGTAAGCTATGTAGAACAATTTATTGAACAAAGAAAACAAAAAGAGGTAGAAGTAGAAGATGTGTTTAGTTCTATGCAATATGAAGACTTTGGCGCAATAGCATATACAGAAAAAACAAGGGCAGCAATTAAAGTGCAAGATGGATGTGATAGGTTTTGCTCATATTGTATAATACCTTATGCCAGAGGCAGAGTAAGAAGCAGAAAGCCTGAAAGTATCGAAAGCGAAATAAAAAAAGTAGCAAAAAAAGGAATAAAAGAAGTTGTAATAACAGGAATACACGTAGCATCTTATGGAAAAGACTTTAAGCAAGATTATAAATTAATTGACTTATTAGAATTAATAGACAAAATAGAAGGCATAGAAAGAATAAGATTAGGTTCATTAGAGCCTACAATAATAACTGAGGAATTTATAAATAGATTAACAAAATTAAAAAAGATATGCCATCATTTTCATCTATCATTGCAAAGTGGATGTGATGAAACCCTAAAAAGAATGAATAGAAGATATAGCATAGAAGAATTTACAAAAGTCGTAGCAAGATTAAGAAATGCATATAAAGACGTAATTTTAACAACAGACATAATAGTAGGCTTCCCAGGGGAAACCAAAGAAGAATTTAATAAAACTTATGATTTTTTAAAACAAATTAAATTTTATAAAATGCATGTATTTCCTTATTCAATGCGAAAAGGAACAAAAGCAGAAAAAATGCCAAACCAAATAGACGGAGCAGAAAAAGAAAAAAGGAGCAAAATTTTAATAGAATTATCAAATCAAAATCAACTTAGTTATAATAAACAATACATCGGAAAAACAGTAGATGTTCTAGTAGAAGAAGATTCAAAAGGGCATACAGCAAATTACTTACTAGTAAAGGTAGAAAGTAACAATAAAGAAAATTTAGAAAATAAAATTATACCAGTGAAAATTACAGAAGCAACAGAAGAATATATACAAGGAGTAGCAAAATAATACAAAAATAGTAAACAATAGGAGGAACAAACTAAAAAATGTCAAAAGTAAAAACAGTTTTTGTCTGTAACGAATGTGGGTATGAATCAGCTAAATGGTTAGGAAAATGTCCAGCTTGCAATAGCTGGAATAGTTTTTATGAGCAAAAAGTAGAAAAAACACTAGAAACAGGGAAGCTTGAGAAAAAAGAGCCTAACATACCAAAAGCATTAAATACATATAAAGGAGAAGAAGCGGCAAGAATTTCTACAGGCTTTAGCGAGGTAGATAGAGTTCTAGGAGGAGGCCTAGTAAAAGGATCACTAATTTTACTTGGAGGAGAGCCAGGAATAGGAAAATCTACATTAATTTTGCAGTTATGCGATAAAGTTCAAGGCGAAGGCAAAGTTTTATATGTATCTGGAGAAGAATCAGCAGAGCAAATAAAGTTAAGAGCAGACAGACTAAATATAAACAACGAAAATATAATGTTTTTAGGTGAAACAGATATAGAGATTGTAAATCAAGCAATTATAGATATAAACCCAAAACTTGTAATTATAGATTCAATTCAAACTATGTATTCAAACGAGCTATCAGCTGCAGCAGGAAGCGTAAGTCAAGTAAGAGAAATAACAGCTCAAATAATGAGAATTTGTAAATCAAGAGCAATAACTACAATAATAATAGGACATGTAACAAAAGATGGCAATATAGCAGGACCAAGGGTTTTAGAGCACATGGTAGATACAGTTTTATACCTAGAAGGAGAAAGATATTTTTCGTATAGAATATTAAGAGGAGTAAAAAACAGATTTGGCTCAACAAACGAAATAGGAATGTTTGAAATGCGTAGAGAAGGCATGTGTGAAATACTTAACCCATCAGATGTTTTAATATCAGAAAGAGAAGATAACCCAGCAGGATCATGCATAGTTGCAAGCATGGAGGGAACAAGACCAATACTAGTAGAATTGCAAGCTTTAACAACAAAAAGTGTATTTGGTTTTCCAAAAAGAACAGCAAACGGGATAGATTTTAACAGACTCTCTTTACTTATAGCTGTACTAGAAGAAAAGGCCGGAATGATGCTAGGTACGCAAGATGTATATTTAAATGTAGTTGGTGGAATGAAAATAAATGAGCCAGCCTTAGATTTAGGCATAATGTGCACAGTAGCCTCAGCATTTAAAAATATACCAATAGGCAAAGATGCAGTTATTATGGGAGAGGTAGGACTAACAGGAGAAGTAAGGAGAATTAATTTTATAGAAAAAAGAGTTAAAGAGGCAGAAAAACTTGGCTTTAAAACTTGCATAATTCCAGAAAGTAACAAAAAGGACTTGAAAGATAAATATAAATTAGATATAATAGGCACAAAAGATATAAAAGATGCAATGCAAAAATTGGGTCTAAGATAATAAATGCAAACCAAATAACAAATGCCAAATGCAAATAGTATACTTTTAGATAAGCAAAGTAAGCAAAATATCAACACAAATAAGAGGTGAGCTTTAGTATGCAAGTTAGAGATGAAAACATAACAGAAGTTTTAAAAAAGATTGCGCCAGGAACCCAAATAAGAGATGGCCTTGAAAATATATTAAGAGCAAAAACAGGAGCATTATTATTAATAACTGACAATCAAGAAGTAATAAAACAAGTTGTAGATGGTGGTTTTAATATTAACGAAGAATATACATCTTCTAAATTATATGAGCTTGCCAAAATGGATGGTGCAATAGTTTTAAGTGGTGATTTTAAAAAGATATTATTTGCAAATGCGCAACTTATTCCATCACATGATATACCAACTGTTGAAACTGGAACAAGACACAGAACGGCAGAAAGAACAGCCAAACAAACAGGGGAGTTAGTAATAAGTATTTCGCAAAGAAGAAATATAATAACAGTATTTAAAGGAAACTCTAGATATGTTTTAGAAGACACAGAATCAGTTTTAAACAAAGCAAACCAAGCATTGCAAACTTTAGAAAAATATAAAAAAGTATTTGACACAAAGTTAAGCATTTTAAATGAATACGAATTCAATGACATAGTAACATTAGACAATGTATTAACAGTAATTCAAAGAGCTGAAATGGTAAAAAGAATAGTAGATGAAATACAAAGTAATATTTATGAGCTTGGAGCAGATGGAAGGCTTGTAAACATGCAATTACAAGAATTAATTGGTGGTTTGCAAAGCGAGGAAGAGCTAATAGTAAAAGACTATGTTATACTAAAACCAAAACAGCATATTACTGAAAATAGCATCATAGAAGACTTGTCAAAATTAAGCCCAGAAGAACTAAGAAATTTAGCAAACATTGCTAAAGCAATAAAATACGAATTTGTAGAAGCATACGAAGATGTAGCTGTATATCCAAAGGGTTACAGAATACTTAATAAAATACCACGTATGCCAAATAATATTGTAGAAAACCTTGTAAAATCTTTTAAATCTTTCCAACATATTTTAGCTGCTGAAATAGAAGACTTAGATGATGTAGAAGGAATAGGCGAGGTAAGAGCAAGAACAATAAAACAATCTTTGCAAAGAATGCAAGAACAATATGTATTTGAAAATATGAATATGTAATTGTGTTATGTGTAAAATATTAAATAATATAATTGCGTTTTATGCACAAAATATATAAATAGCGAAAATGTGTCAGAAAATTAACAAATCGAGAAAGAGAGGAAAACAAAAAATGAAAAAAGTAGGAGCAGTATTTACCATAATTGTATTAATACTTGTAATAGCTTTAATAGGAGGAATATGTTATGGTTATTACCAAAAGCTAACAGAAAACATAAAAAATCCAATAGTAACCATGGAAGTTGAAAATTATGGAACAATAAAAATAGAATTATATCCAAAAGTTGCACCAAACACAGTTGCAAACTTTGTTGCACTTGTTAATAGTGGATTTTATAATGGAACCACATTTCATAGAGTAGTAAAAGACTTTATGATTCAAGGTGGTGGCTATGAGTTAACAGAAAAAACTGATGAAGAAACTGGAGAAACCACAAAATCACAAACCTCTAAATCAGTAACTTTAGCCGATATAGGAGTAGAAGGTAATAATAAAGAAGATAAATATTGTATACCAGGAGAAATGATAGAAAACGGATATAACAATTTATTAAAACATGAAGAAGGAGTTATATCAATGGCTAGGTCAGATTATACCAGTTATTCTTCATCTTTAGCAGAAGAATCATATAATTCTGGATCAGCACAATTTTTTATAATGACAAAACGTACAAGTTATTTAGATGGTAGATATGCAGGCTTTGGCAAAGTAATAGAAGGTTTAGATGTAGTGCATAAAATAGAAAATGCAGAAGTACAAACAACAGAAGAAGAGGGAGACGAAGAAGCAACGCCAGTAGAAGATATAATTATTAAAACAGTAACAGTTGATACATTTGGAGTAAATTATGGAAAACCAGAAACATTAGAACCATTTGACTATTATTCATGGGCAATGCAAAATCAATAAATAAAAGGTTTGAGTTAGTGAAATTGCAACTTGCAAACCATTATATGTGTAACAACAAAAAGGTGAGAATTAAAAATTCCCACCTTTTTATTATGCCATAGCAGCATTTAATTTTTTAGATAAATTAGATTTTTTTCTAGCAGCTGTATTTTTAACGATAACACCTTTTGTGCAAGCTTGATCGATTTTTTTAGTAGCTTCTGAAAATAGAACTTTAGCTTCTTCTAAATTTCCAGCTTCAACAGCTTGTTCAAACTTTTTAACAGCAGATTTATAACCTGATTTTATCATATTATTTCTTAAAGTTTTCTTCTCAATAATTCCAACTCTTTTTTTAGCTGATTTAATGTTTGGCATAATAGCACCTCCTCTAAAGCAAAATAAACTATAACGCATAACATTATAACACATAAAGAAAGATTTGGCAAGTCTAAAAAAACACTTTTGACAAAAATAATAGTTCTTGCTATAATTGAAGAGAATAAGCTTGAAAAAGGAGAAAATTATGAACGATGTAACTGTTATTATACCAGCTCATAATGAAGAAAAAATAATTGGACAAGTTATAGACAAATTAAAATGTAGTAAAATAAAAACCGAGATTATAGTAGTAAACAATTGCTCAACTGATAGAACAGAAGAGGTGGCAAGAGAAAAAAAGGTAAGAGTAGTATATTGCGAAGATAAAGGAAAAGGCTGTGCAATGAAAATGGGCTTAAAAAATGCAACTACTGACATAATAGTTTTTATTGATGGTGATTTAAAAATATATGAGGATGATATTATAAGTTTAATGGTAACACCAATTATAGAAGGAAAAGCCGAATTTACAAAAGCTGCATTTGAAAGAGAAGGCGGTAGAGTAACAGAATTAGTAGCCAAACCACTTTTAGAAATTCTTTTTCCAAACATTAAAAAATTTGAGCAACCTTTAGGTGGAATTATTGCTACAAGAAGAGAAACACTTGAAAATATAGAATTTGAAAAAAACTATGGAGTAGATATTGGTATTTTATTAGATATGATAAATAACAACATAGTAATAGAAGAAGTCAATATTGGAAAAATAGATAATGATTCACAAACTTGGCAATCTCTTTCCCAAATGGCCAAAGAGGTAGCAAGCACTATTTTGAAGAAGGCAAAATTAATATAAAATTATTACAAGGACTAAAAAATGAATATAAATGTATTAAGTCATAAACAAACTGATAATAAAATGACTATGGAAGAAATAGAAAACATAGAACTACAAAGAAAAGAAAAACTACCAAAACAAAAATTTTTTAAAAACGCAATGGAAAAGCAAAAGCTTTCCATTGTATATTTAATGGTTTGGACAAAGATTTGTGGAGGCAGTAAGATAATTTTAGAATATGCTAATAGATTATCAATGCGCGGACACGAAATTACAATAATCACATATGATAAAAAGCCAACTTGGTTTGGGTTAAATAAAAATATAAAATTTATTCAATTAAATGTTAATCAAAAAATGGAAAATAATATTCCCAAATGTGATTTAATAGTTACAACTAGCTGGAAAAATATATATAGTGCAATTAAAGCAAATTGTGCACCAGTAGTATATTTTGAACAAGGTGGATCACATATTTTTGATATAGATAATTTAGAAGCCACTAAAAGAAAAATTGTAAAACAGCGTATTAGTGAAGTGGAATTTATATATACTGTTTCAAATGATACCCAAAAAATAATAAAGGAGCAATACGGAAAAGAAGCTTTTGTGGTGGCTAATGCCATAGACGAATCTATTTTTTATGCAGATGAGAGTAAAAAAAGCAAAAGAGTAATAAATATTACAACAATAGGGTCAGAAGAATTTTCTTTTAAACGTATAGGTAATATAATTGAAGCGGTAAAAATAATAAAGCAAAAACATAAAAACATAGAATTTAATTGGATTACACAGACAGAGCCAAAAAAATATAAAGATATAAAAGCAATAATTAATCCTAAACAGAAGTTAATAGGAGATATTTTAAGAAATACAGACATTTATGTTTGTGCATCTGATTATGAATCATTTGGACTTCCTGTATTAGAAGCCATGACATGCGGAGCAGCAATTATTACAACCGACAATGGAGGCATTTCTGATTTCGTAACAGATAAAGAAAATGGGTTAATAATTAATAAAAACGATATTCAAGACATTGTAAATAAAATAGAAATATTAATTCAAGATAGAAAATATATGAAATATCTTGCAGATAATGCAAAAAAAGATTCAAAAAATTTCAATTGGGACAAAAGTGTAATAAGATTAGAGCAATATTATAGGCAAATTTCACAATATGAAATCAAGTAAAAAATAGATTTAGTAAAAGCTATTTTGACATAGTTGTAATAATTATTTATTACAACTATTTTTTTTGCTTTAAAATAGATAAATTGCTAGTAATCAAATTGCCACAAAATGTTGCATAAAACTAGATATTGTGATATATTATAAAAAACAAAAAAGAAAAGAGGTAAAATATATGATAGCACTTGGTGCAGACCATGGGGGTTATAAACTAAAAGAAGAAGTAAAAAGATACTTAGGCGAAAAGCAAATTAAATATATAGATTTAGGAACTTTTACAGAAGAAAGAACCGATTATCCAATATTTGCAGAAAAAGTAGCAAAAAAAGTTCAAAGCAAAGAATGTGATAAAGGAATACTACTTTGCAGATCTGGGTATGGAATGACAGTAGTAGCAAACAAATTTAGAGGAATAAGAGCAGCAAGCATATATAATGCAGAATCAGCCAAATTTGCAAAAGGTGATGATGACATAAATGTAATAACATTAGGAGGAGATTACCTAACAGTAAATGAAGCAATATGCATAATAAGAAATTGGTTAGGCACAGAATTTAAAGGTGGCAGATACCAAGAAAGACTAGATATGATTGACAGAATAGAAAACGAAAATATGAAATAAAACTCACGGAGGTATTCATATATGTGGGGAAACATAGCTATAGCTTTTTTAATAGCTTTTATAATATCAATGATGTTAACTCCATACACAATAAGAATTGCGGAAAAAATTGGAGCAGTAGATGTACCAAAAGATAAGCGAAGAATGCACACAAGGGAGATGCCCAAATTTGGTGGACCTGCAGTAATAACAGGTTTTTTAGTATCAATAATATACCTATTAATAGTAATGAGTATTGAAGGCACAATAGATTTATTTACGCCAGAGCAATATGGCTTTAAGCTAATAGGTCTATTTTTAGGAATTATTGCTATAAGTATTGTTGGAATAATAGATGATGTAAAAACATTAAAACCAATATATCAATTAATAGGGCAAATAATAGCCGCATCAATAGTAGTAGCATTTGGTATAAAAATTGATCAAATAACAATACCATTTTTATACCAAATAGGGCTAAGTGATGCATTTTCAACATTAATAACAATTGTATGGATAGTAGGAATAATAAATGCAATAAATTTAATAGATGGGTTAGATGGTTTATCTTCAGGAATAACACTTATATCATGCATATCATTACTAATAATATTTTGCTTAAACGAATCACCATTAATAGCAATAATATTAATAACTGCATTAATAGGAGCATTGGTAGGCTTTTTACCATTTAATTTTGCACCTGCTAAAACCTTTATAGGAGACACAGGCTCTAACTTTTTAGGCTTTATGCTTGCAGTAATATCAATACTAGGCATAGCAAAAACATATACAATTGCAGTAATTATATTACCAGTAATAGTATTAGGGCTTCCAATATTTGATGTAATGTTTGCAATAACAAGAAGACTAATAAAAGGCAAATCTATCAAAGCTGTATTTAAAGCAGACAAAGGACATTTACATCATAAATTAGTAGCAAAAGGCTTCAGTCAAAAGCAGGCGGTATTAATACTATATGGAATAAGTGCTGCATTTGGAATGTTTGCAGTAATACTATTCGAAAGTGGAATTTTAAAAGCATTATCATTCTTATTAATGGTAATTGCAGCAGTTGCAATAGGCTACAAAAATTTATTTAAAACCAGATTTGATGATGACTTAAAATACGAATGTATAGTATGTAAGTATATATATAATCCAAAAGTAGGAAACGAAAGAGTAGGAATAAAACCAGGCACAGCATTTAAAGACTTACCAGATGATTGGGTATGCCCTGTTTGTGGAGAAAGAAAAGACATGTTCGAAATTAATGGACAATAAAGGAGAAATAAAATGGAAAAAAACATAAAAGTATCTGTAATAGTGCCAGTATACAATGCAGAAAAATATATTACAGAAGCAATAGAATCTTTATTAAAACAAACACTTAAGCAGATACAAATAATTTTAGTAGATGATGGTTCAAAAGATAATTCAGCAAAAATATGTGATGAATATGCAAAAAAAGACGAAAGAATAATAGTAATTCATAAACAAAATGGTGGACAAGCTGATGCTAGAAATGCAGGAATAAGCATAGCAAAAGGTAAATATATAATGTTTTTAGATGCAGACGATTTATTCGAAAGTGATTCTTGCGAAAATATGTATAATGCTATAGAAAAAAGTAAAACAGACTATGTAATAGGAAACTACCAAATGATAGATGAGGATGGAAAAAAATGGCCAAATCCAGCTTTTGATATAGATAAATACCAAGAATTTAAGCTAGACATACACGACTATAAAAAATCTTTTTTTGTAATGAATTCAACAGTTTGGAATAAAATATATAATACCAAATTTTTAAAAGAAAAAGGCGTAATTTTCAAAATACTAAAGCCTTCAGAGGATGATTACTTTACTTCATTATGTTATATAAAAGCAAAAGATGGTTACTATACATCTAAAGTAATGTATTTATACAGAAATGTACCAAATTCAACTTCTAAAAAATGTTCTTTAGAATATTTTAAAGGTATAAACAATGCTTATAAAGTAATTTATGAAAGCTTTAGAGCTAATAATGAAATTAATTATTATAGATATGTATATGCTAAGAAAAACGCTTATGTTGTATGCCAGTTAATCGATACAGAAGAATTAACCGACAGTGAAAAAATAGAATGTTTAAAAGATTTTGAATGGTATTTTAATTTAAGTAAAGAACTAAAAATAGACATAGTACATGATACATTAAAAAAATTAATGACTTTTATAAAAAGCAAAGATTATGATAATGCCATAATAGAGATGAACAAGCTAAAAGAATATAGAAAGGGCGTTCCAGAAAATATAAGAAAAAGAATGTCATTTCCAACATTAGAAAATTACGAGCAAATGTCAAAGTATGATATTGAATTTAAAAACAAATAGCAAAAAGCAAGAGCGTTTAAGTTAAAGTATAGCAAAAAATATCAAAATTGCATGCTATAGAAGGAGAAGAAGTATATGATACCTAAAAAAGTGCATTACATATGGCTTGGAGGAAGGCCAAAAGATAAATTAACAGAAATTTGCTTACTTACATGGAAAGACAAGATGCCAGACTATGAATTTATTGAATGGAACGAAAAAAATCTAGATTTAGACAAAATATCGCAGGAGTGTAGGTATTTTGCAGAATGTAAAAAACGTAATTTATATGCATTCATGGCAGATTACTTAAGAATAAAAATTTTATACGAACAAGGTGGCATATATATAGATACAGATGTACAAGCTATAAAGCCATTAGACGATTTATTAAATAATAATTTATTATTAGGCTATGAAGAATGTACAATCGAAAAAGAAAATAAGCAAATAGGAACAGGTCTAATAGGAGCCGAAAAAAACAATCCATTTATAAAAAAAGTATATGATTTTTATAATAACGAAATAATGAGTTCACCACTTTATATAATTCCTGTAATTATGACAGAGATATATAACAAGATGTCAAAAGAAGAGCAAGACAAAATAAAAATATTGCCAAAAGACTATTTTTCACCATATGATTCAGGTGGAGGAAAGCCTTTTAAACAATCATTAATAACAGAAAATACATATGCAATTCATTGGTTTTCTTACAGTTGGGGTAATTTTGGCTCAAGAAAATTCTTAAGTGTAAAACATATAAAAAACCCAATAAAGAGAAAATTTGCAGAAATAAAAGAAAGCCATAATTTCAAAAAAGAGCAAAAAATAAAAAAAGCAAATTATCTAAAAAATATAGAGCTACAAAAGAAAGAAAATTAAGAGGAGAGCATGTAATGAAAGAAAAAGAGCTTATAAGAAATACAAGTGATAAAATTTCAAAAAGAGAAATAACAAATGCAAAATTAGCTCAAAACTGTGCAGAAGAAGGAATAGTACTATTAAAAAACGACGATATATTGCCAATAAATAAAAAAATGGCTATTGCGTTATATGGTGCAGGTGCAAGAAGAACAGTAAAAGGTGGATTAGGTTCAGGAGAAGTTAATGAAAGAAAAAGCAACACAATAGAAGATGCGCTAAAAGAAGCCGGATATAAAATAACAACTAATCAGTGGATAAACGACTATGATGAAATATATATAAAAGCAAAAAACACATGGCAAGAAATTTATGATCAATTTAAGGGAGAATATTCAGAAGAGTCACTAATATATACAATTCCATTTACTATGCCTGTGGGTAGATTAATATCTAAGGAAGATATAACAAAATCTAAAACAGATACAGCAATATATGTAATAAGTAGAATTTCTGGCGAAGGAGCAGATAGACAAAATATAAAAGGAGACTATCAATTATTTGATATAGAAAGGCAAAATCTAGAAATATTAGCAAAAGAATATAAAAATGTAATAGTTGTAATAAATTCAGGAAGTGTAATAGACACAAGTTTTGTAGAAGAAATTCATCAAATAGGAGCTGTAATATACATGTTACAAGCCGGAATGCGAGGAGCAGATGCATTAGTACAAATAATTTCAGGAGAAGTTACACCTAGTGGAAAATTAACAGATACAATTGCAAAAAAATACGAGGACTATCCTAATTCAGAAACATTTGGAAACAATGATGACAATATGGCAATCGAAAAATATTCAGAAGGCATTTATGTAGGCTACAGATATTTTGATAGCTTTAAAATAGAGCCATTATATGAGTTTGGATATGGACTATCATATACAGAATTTAATATAGAAGTAAAAAAAGTATTTATCCAAGATACAAAAATTAATTGTATTATAAAAGTAAAAAATATAGGGCAAAAATATTCTGGAAAAGAAGTAGTACAAATATATATGTCAGCCCCAGAAAATAAGCTAAAAAAAGAATATCAAAGATTAGTTGCATTTGCAAAAACTTCAAATTTAGCACCAGGAAAGAGTGAAGAACTAAACATTATATTTGACATAACAAATATGAAATCATATAGCGAAAATGTAGCAGAATGGATATTAGAGAAAGGCATATACACATTAAAAATAGGAAACTCATCAAAAAACAATAAAGTAGAAGCATATATAGAATTAAAAAATGATGTAATTGTAGAAAAAGACACAAATATATGTAAATTAGAAGAAAGCTTAATAGAAATAGAGCCTCCAAAAACGCAAGATGTAAAACTAGAGGGCATTCCTAAATTACAATTAGATACGGCAAAAATAAAAACCAATATTATAAGTTATAAGCCTATAAAAAATCAAGACTTAGAAGCAGAAGAATTAGTAGAAAAATTAACCACAGAAGAATTATGTAGTTTAGTATGTGGTGAGTATATTGAGGATACTTACAAGATAATATGGAGAGATCCATCTATTCCAGGGACTGCAGGAGAAACTACTTTAAAATTAAAAGAAAAATACAATATTCAAAATATAATATTATCAGATGGACCAGCAGGTTTAAGACTAAAAAATAAATACGAATTAGGAGATAATATTTATTATCAATATGCTACTGCATTTCCAATCGCTACTGTCTTAGCTCAAACGTGGAATACAGATTTAATAGAGCAAATGGGCATGGCAGTTGGAGAAGAAATGAATGAATTTGGAATTACAATTTGGCTTGCTCCAGCAATGAATATACATAGAAACCCATTATGTGGCAGAAATTTTGAATATTTCTCAGAAGATCCATTAATTAGTGGCAAAATGGCAGCAAGTTTAACAAAGGGAGTTCAAAAAAATTCAGGAGTTGGAGCAACAATAAAACATTTTGTGTGCAATAATCAAGAAACTAATAGAGTAAATGCAAATAGTGTTGTTTCAGAAAGAACCTTAAGAGAAATATATTTAAGAGGATTTGAAATTGCCATAAAAGAAGCAAACCCAATGGCTGTTATGTCATCATATAACATGGTAAATGGAATAAACCCTGCAGGAAGCGTTGAATTATGCACAAAAGTATTAAGAAACGAGTGGAATTTTAAAGGAATAGTTATGACAGATTGGTCAATTGCAACCCTAGGAAACTCAACAAGTGAGGGTTGTATAACAGCAGGTAATGATTTAATAATGCCAGGAAATTTAAAAAATTATATGGAATTAAAAGAAGCTATAGATAACAAAACATTAAAATTAGCTGATTTAAAGAAATGTGCAACAAATATTTTAAGTATTATATTAAAAAGCAATAGATACGAAAACAGTAAATCATATTACGAATATTTTGAAAAACAATAATAAAATGTGGCAATATAAGCAAAAAGAGGTGATATATTGGAGCAAAAGTGGTGGAAAGAAAAAGTAGCATATCAAATCTATCCAAAAAGTTTTATGGATTCAAATGACGATGGAATAGGCGATATACAAGGAATAATTTCAAAGTTAGACTATTTACAGCAATTAGGAATAGACCTAATTTGGTTAAATCCAATATATAAATCAGGTACAGCAGACAATGGATATGATGTTATAGACTATTATGAAATTATGGAGCAGTTTGGAAATCACGAAGACTTTGATAAATTAGTGCGTGAAGCAAAAAAACGTGGCATAGGAATTATGCTAGATTTAATATTAAATCATACTTCAAATAAGCACAAATGGTTTTTAGAAGCTTTAAATAACCCAAATAGTAAATACAGAGATTATTACATCATAAGAAAAGGAAATAACCATAGACCACCTAACAATTGGAGAAGCATATTTGGAGGGTCAATATGGCAAGAAATAGGCAGTAGCAACGAATTTTATTTACACTCATTTGCCAAAGAGCAACCAGACTTAAATTGGGAGAATCCAGAAGTAAGACAAGAATTATATAAAATGATAAATTGGTGGATAGCAAGAGGAGTTAAGGGCTTTAGATTAGATGCAATTAACTGTATAAAAAAGTCAGACTTTTCAGAGCAAGGCATACCAGATGCAGCTGATGGCCTATGCAACTGTTTTAAATATATAAGAGAAGTTGATGGAGTAGAAGAATACTACAAAGAATTAAGGCAAAACACATTTGATAAATATGACTGTTTAACTGTAACAGAAGCGGTAGGAGTAGAAAAAGAAAAATTAGGAAACTATATTGGCGAAAACGGCAATTTTAGCATGATGTTTAACTTTGATATTACATATATAGATGTAATAAATGAAGATTGGTTTAGAAGAACAAATTGGACTAAAAAAGAATTTAAACAAAAATTCATCGAGTCACAATTAAATATTAAAAACTTAGGTTGGCAGGCGCAATTTATAGAAAATCATGACCAACCAAGAGCTGTTAACAAATACATAAAAGACGAAACCCAAATAAACTATTACTCTAAAACAATGTTAGCAGTAATGTACTTTTTCGTAAAAGGTACGCCATTTATATATCAAGGACAAGAGATAGGAATGGAAAATTTTAAAAGAAAAAGTATAGATGAATTTGATGATATTAACTCTATCTCACAATATAAAAGAGCAATAAAAGAAGGGTATACAAGTGAGCAGGCACTAGAATTTATAAATAAAAGAAGTAGAGATAATGCAAGAACACCTATGCAATGGTCAGATGAAGCAAATGCAGGGTTTTCTAAAGTACAGCCATGGATAAAGCTTAATGAAAATTATAAAAATATAAACTTAAGACAAGACCAAAAAAGTGATAAATCAATATTTAATTTTTATAAGCAAATGATAAATTTAAGAAAAACCAGCAAATATAGCAATACTATCATATATGGAGACTTTGAGCCAATAGACATACAAGATGACGAAATTATTGCATATAGGCGAAAAGACGAAAATTACGATTTAAAAATAATTTGTAATTTTAGCAACAAAGAAAAAGAACTAAATTTAAAATACGAAGAAGTAATACTAAATAATTATAACGAGGCAAGCAATATCTTAAAGCCATATCAAGCAATAATTGTGTTATAAATGTATTATTCATTAAGAGGAAGGATGCATAAAAATGTTTAAAGTAAAATATAGCAAAAGAATGCAAAACCAATTATATACAAAATACAACCTAGAATTTCCAGAAGAAGATTATTATTATTTTGATGGTGGAGCATTTTGTGTTGCAGACGGAGTAACAAGAGATCTAAAAGGTGGAAAAGTTGTACCATATCCAAAAACTAAAGAAGAAGCTCAATTTATAGCTAATAACTATCCAAATCCAAGTGGAGCATTTGAGTCATCTAAAATTTGTGCAGACAATTTTGTAAAATATATAAAACAAGCCAATCACATAGACGAAAATGCAGTTTTGGAAGCAATAACAAAAGCTAATAAAGATATTTGGAGTATAAATAAAGATAGAAATATAGACTATGTAGAAGAAGACCTATATTGCTCAGAGGCTGTAGGAGGAATAATAGCTGACGAATACTTATATTGTTTTGGCATAGGAGACTGTTACATAAAAGTATTTGATGAAAAATTCGAAGAAATATTTTCTACAGAAAATGACCATCTTTGGATGGAAAAATTTGAAAACCAATACTTAAAATCTGGGGAATATAATTGGTTTGATGCTAGATATAGAATTTTAATAAGAGCAGCCTTAAGGAATAATTACATAATAACACATAATGGAAAAAAAGTAGGATATGGAGCCTTAACAGGTGAAGATAGAGCAATAGATTTTGTAAAAACATATAAAGTAAAATTAGAAAACGCAAAATATATTTGTGCTTACTCAGATGGATGTATGGAATATTTTGAAACCAAAGAGGAAGCTCAAAAAACATGTACAGATCCAGAAAGAATTAACGAAAGCGGAAGTGAAAGAACACTTATAATATATGAAAAGGAGGGTTAAAATTGGCAAACACAAAATTACTAACAATCTTTACACCCATGTACAATAGAGCATATATTATAGAAAATTTATATCAATCATTATTAAAGCAAACAGATAAAGATTTCGACTGGCTAATAATAGATGATGGCTCAACAGACAACACAGAAGAAGTCATACAAAAATACATAAATGAAAATAAAATAAGCATTAAATATATAAAAAAGCAAAACGAAGGAAAGCCATCTGCAATAAATGATGCACTAAATATTGCTGATGACAATGAATTATTTATGATAGTAGATTCAGACGACTATTTAACAAGCGATGCAGTAGAAAAAATTAGAAAAAATTATAATGACATAAAAGATAAAAAAGACTTTGTAGGAGTTGTAGGGCTTAGAGGAGACAGTCAAGGCAACCCACATTTAGAATTTTGTGGGGAAAAGCAAAGAAAAAAGAACAAATATTATTCTCTAAAATATATAGATACAGATGCTATTGATTATAGATTCAAATATAAAATAAAAGGAGATAGAGCAGAAGTATTTAAAACAGAAATTTTAAAAAAATACAGATTTCCAAAAATTCAAAACGAAAAATTTATATTTGAAAGTATCGTATGGTATCAAATAGCAGAGGACGGATATAAGCAAAGATACTTTAATGATGTTATATACATAACTGAATATATGCCAGACGGACTAAGTAAAAATATAGAAAATAATCTAAAGAAAAACCCTGAAAGCATGAGATATTTATGCAATAAGTGTTTAGAGTGGAAAAAGATACCACCACTAGAAAAAATGAAACAATGTATAAACTATTATAGATATGGAATTTATAGCAAAAATAAAATATCAAAGTTATTTAAAGAATGTAATGGAAAAATATATAGTATTTTAGCAATACCAATTGCTAAAATACATAAAGTAAGATAAAAATTGCATTGACATCTTAAAATTATGTATGATAAATTATATGTAGAATAGAAAGGAAAGTTAAAAATGGAAAAAACATTAATATTTGGACACAAAAACCCAGACACAGATTCAATCTGTTCAAGTCTGGTAATGGAGGACTTACAAACAAAACTAGGGAAAGAAGCAAAAGCAGTAAGATTAGGAGAAATAAGCAAAGAAACACAATATGTACTAAACTATTTTGGTATAACAGCACCAGAAAAAATAGAAAGTATAGAAGAGGGTCAAAAAGTAATATTAGTAGACCACAATGAATTTAATCAAAGCGCCGATGGAATCGAAAAAGCAAAAATCGGAATGGTAGTAGACCACCATAAAATAGCAAATTTTTGCACATCAGAGCCATTATATTATTTAGCAGAGCCAGTAGGATGTACATCAACAATTCTATATAATTTATATAATAGATATGGCGTAGAAATCAGCCCACGAGTAGCAGGGTTAATGCTAAGTGCAATAATATCAGACACTTTGCTTTTAAAATCACCAACATGTACATCAGTTGACGTAGAAGTAGCAAATAAATTAGCAGAAATAGCACAAATAAATATGCAAGAATATGGACTTGATATGTTAAAAGCAGGAACCGATTTAAGTAGTTATACAGAAAAAGAGCTATTATTTTTAGATGCAAAAACTTCTCAAAAGAACGGCGTAAAATATATGGTAGCACAAGTAAATACAGTTAGCATAGAAGATGTATTAAAAAGGCAAGCAAAATTAGAAGAAGAAATTAACGCAGTAATAAATGCTGAAAATTTACAATTATTTGTGTTTGTTATAACAGATATAGTAAATACAAACTCAAAATCTATAGTATTAGGCGAAAAAGCTGGCATAATGCAAAATGGTTATAAAGTAGAAGGAAGCATAGTGGACATGCCAGGTGTAGTTTCTAGAAAAAAGCAAATTATTCCATTTATTGAAGCAAACATTTAAAATAAATTTACAATAAAAAAGGAGGAAAGCCATGAAAAAAAGTAAAATTTTAAATATATTCATAGCAATACTACTTTTAATAAGCATACAAACACTATCTATTGCTGCAACAGGAACAGTAAATTCAGGAACTGTAAGAGTAAGAGAAAAACCTACTACAGAATCTGAAATAGTAGAGGTAGTAAATCAAGGAGACAAAATAAATATAACTGGAGAAGATGGAAACTGGTACAAGGTTAAAGTTGGAAATGTAGAAGGTTATATACGTAAAGATTTATTAGCAGTAGAAGGAGAGGTAACACCTACAACAACACCAGAACCACCAGCAGAAGAGCCAGAAACTCCAACAGAAACTCCAGCCGAGCCTCCTGCAGAAGATCCAAACACTAATCCAGAAGTAAATACAAATATAACTAAAAACGACAAAGAAATAACAACAATAGAATCAGGTGTAGCAGTTGGACAAACAGTAAAATTAACTAAAGAAACAAAAATAAAAGCATTGCCACTAGCAAATTCAAGCAATATGGCAAAACTTGAAGCAGACACAGATGTAACAGTGCTAGAAGTTATAAATAAATGGTGTAGAATAGAACAAGGGGACTATGCCGGTTGGGTAAGAATAGATTAATTTATTAAAAATAATTATTAAAATTGGGGAATACCCACTATAATAAAAGGAGAAACTGCAAAGTGTATAAAAATAGACCAATAGTAGTAGCTACATTGGGGTATATAATAGGTATAATATGGGGGCTATATTTAAAAATAAATATAGTCTCCTTTTATATATTAGCCTTTATATTTCTTATAGTAGCAAAAACAATAAGCAATTTTAGAAACAAAACAAAAAAATTCAAATTTATTTCAATATCAAAAATTTTTAGATATATCAAATTAATTTTAGACTTTAAATCTTTAGTTATAATCATAATAGTTTCAAGTATTTCAAATTTAATAATAATCAGCTTAAATAGCAAATATGAAAATTTATATGCCGGTTTAGAAGAAGTAGAAGCAATAGCAAGAGTCGTAGATAATGGAACACAAAAAGATTATAAAACCGTATACAAAATAAAAATAGAAAAATTAAATGCAAAAACAAAATACAAAGCTACGTTTTTATACTTAGATGTTAATAAAGGTTCTAAAACAAATCTAAAATATGGAGATTATATTAAATTAACAGGAACATATAACAAGCCTAGCAAAGCCACAAATTTTGGAGGTTTTGACTACGCAAATTATTTAAAAAGTAAAAAAATTTTTGGAACGATAAAACTAAAACAAGCCGAAATTTTAAAACAAAATTCAAATAATTTTTTATTTACAATTTCAAACAATATCTTCTTAAAAATAAAAAATTCTGTGCAAAACGAGTTACCAGAAGAACAAGCAAACTTATTACTTGGAGTTTTGCTAGGTTATAAAGAAGAACTTCCAAAGGAGCTTCAGGAAAATTTTAGAGAAAGCAACATCTCTCATATTTTAGCTGTTTCGGGGCTACATGTATCTTATATAATCTTTGTAATTTTAAATATATTGCAAAAATTAGAGGGCAAAAGAAAAGCTAATATTCATACTTTATTTTTTATAATTTTATATATGTTTATTACAAATTTTGCACCTTCAGTTGTAAGAGCAGGAATAATGGCTACTATAGCAATAATGGCAAGTTTAACATACAATAAAAACGACATATGGACAAGTATTGCAATTTCGTTTTTAATAATTTTAATTTATAATCCATATTTAATAACTTCAGCAGGAGTATTGCTTTCATACGGCGGAACAATAGGTATAATTTTATTTCAAAAAAATGTATCACAAATGTTTCAAAAAATAAAATTTAAAGGTAAGCCTTACAAATATAATACAAATAAACCAAGTGTAAGAGCCATAAATTACATTAAAAAAACCTTGTCGGTTACATTTGCAGCACAACTAGTAATAGCACCAATTATAGTAAAAATGTTTAATACAGCAAGTGCCACTTTTTTTATCACCAATTTTTTCGTTAGCATCTTAATTGGACCAATTATATCAATAGGTTTTTTATTCATAATTTTAAGCATTTTATTTTTTAAAAAAATTTTTATCTTAAAAATTATAATTAAATTTGCATTAGAAAAATTACTAGAGTTTTTAATTATAATTTCTAAACTGGGAAAATTTTTACCATTTAACCAAATATATATAGCAACACCAAAAATGTACGAACTTATAATGTATTACATTGTAATATTTATATTTAATGTGTTTTATAAAATAAAAAATCAAAAAAACCCCACTGTATTCCAAAAGCGACTTATAAATTCAAAAAATCTAATTAAACATTTAATAAGAAAAAACCGCAAGAAAATAATAGCATCTATATCTTGCACAATAATATTAATTTTTACAATAAACATATGGCCGGCAGATTTAAAAATACACTTTATTGATGTAGGGCAGGGGGATAGTACATTAATAATAACCCCACTTCATCACACAATTTTGATTGATGGCGGTGGAAGCAAAGATTATGATGTCGGAAAAAATACACTAATTCCATATTTGTTAGATAGAGGCATAACTAAATTAGATTATATAATGCTAAGCCATGCAGATTTTGACCACATGGGCGGTATTATTAATGTTATAGAAAAGCTACAAGTTAAGAACATAATAGTTTCTAAACAGCCCGAAAAATCTGATAATTTCCAAGAGCTAATAAAAATTGTAAACCGCAAAAATGTAAACATTATTGCAGTAAAAAAGGGAGATAAAATTAATATAGAAAAAAACTTATATTTTAAAATTCTATGGCCAGATTCTAATAATTTTATATCAGAAAATGCCTTAAATAATAATTCAATAGTATGCAAACTTTGTTATAAAAGCTTTTCGTTCTTATTTACTGGAGACATAGAACAAATAGCAGAAAATCAAATAATAAAGGAATACAAAAATACAAAATTATTAAACTCTACAGTTATAAAAGTTGCACATCATCGGTTCAAAAACATCATCTACTGAGCAATTTTTACAAGAGGTAATGCCTAAAATAGCATTAATTGGGGTAGGCAAAAACAATACATTTGGGCATCCAAGTAGCAAAGTCCTACAAAGGCTAAAAGCCAATGGCACAAAAGTATACAGAACAGATCAAAATGGAGAAATATCTATAATAGTAAATAACAAATCAAAAATTAAAATAACCACCATAACCTCGAATAAATTGCAATAACTTGGAAACAATAATAAAAAATATTGTAAAAAGAGGTAAATTATGAAAGAAAAAATTATAGTAGGAATAATAGTTATAATAGTTTTTATAGGAGCAATATTTACAGCTGTATTAATAAAAAAAGAGCAAAACCAAAACAAAAATAACAAGTTAAGTAGCGTAGAAAACGAAGCGGTAACAGATGAATGCACAGAAGAATACGAACTATTAGCCAAAAGTGGGGAGAATGTAAAGCCAGTAAACTCTTCAGATGAAAAAGTATCATCAAATTCTGTATTAATATTAAAAAAATACTATAAAGAATGTAAGCATACTATAAACGAATATGTAGAAACGCCTCCAGAACTTGTAAACATGACTCAAGAAGAAGTAAAAAACGAATATCCCGAATGGGAGCTAATAGGGTTTTCGTCAAGAGAAGTAACATTATATAAAGAATTCGAAGGAAGTTGTGGAGAGCACTTTTCGCTAAAAGAAGAAGATGGAAAAGTAGTAATTTACAAAGTTTTAGCAGATGGAACTGAGAAGTTATATGAAAAAACAGAAATAATAACAGAATATTTACCTTTAACTGACCTTTTGCAAATTCAATCAGAAAAAGGAATACAAGTATTTGGAAAAGAAGAATTAAACAAAGTATTAGAAGACTTTGAATAATATAAAATTTTACAAAACACACTTTTATTTTACAAAACACTACTTATATCAATAAAAATAAAACTATTTGCACCATAGAAAAACCTTGATTTCTTGAAAAGAGTATGTTAAAATCATAAGAATAATTTGTATACAATAAGTTAAAATTTTAACATATTGTTAAGCTCTAAAAGAAGAAGGGTTAGAATATGATTAATGTATTAGAAGTTACGCAAGACAATGAAAATCAATATTTGGACCAAATAGCAGAACTAGAAAAAGTAGTATTAGAAACAATGGAAAAAGAAGGAAGAATAGGGCAACTATTTATAACAGGAAAAGAAGACATATCAGAATATATACACTCAAAGCAAAATACAGTAATGGTTGCAACAGGAGAAAATGGCAAAGTAATGTCAGCATCATATATTACACAAGGACAACAGCCATTTACATATAATGATATAACAAAATATTTTAAATATGGAGAAAACTATAAACAATATATAAAAGCACAATATAAAGATAAAAAAGCATATAGAGAAGACTTAGAAAAACTCTATATAATAAAGCGAAAAGCATTTGAATTTGCCAAAAAACGTATTTTATCAGAACATCCAGAGATAAAAAGCATACATGAGTTTTTGCAAAAAGAATTACAAGAAAACGGTTTTCATGAAAAAAGTGAATTACGAGAAAAATTAAACCAATATATGTCAGAGAATATTGCTAAAAACTATGATGCAGAAACTCAAAAAAAATATGAACAATTTTATTGGTTTACAGCACAAGATATTATGCAAGAATATGGAAAAGTGCCAAGAAAAGATTATAGTAGCATACAAGAATACGAAGATTTTATGAAAGCACAAGCAGAATATGAAGAACTTTTAAGCAAAGGTAAGTTGACCATATACGAAAAGCCTACATTTGATAGCAAAAAATATTATTCAGCAAATACTCAAAACTCAATTGAACTAGACACCTATATAACATCACCAGAAAATAGAAATGCAGGAACAGCAAGAATACTTGTATATGAAGGAATAAAAAAACATATAAATGAGCATTTTAAAAACCCAAACAATAAAGAAATATTTTTATGTTCAACATTACATAGAGACAATCTTTCTTCTAAATATGTGTCAGAATTTTTTGGCTTAACAGACAGCCTATATGTAAATCGTAGGCAAAATAGAGATAGGGAAGTACATATATGTAAAATACCAAGAGAAAAAGCTATAACATATTTATCTTCTATGTCAGATAAACTAGCAGTATTATATGGCTACAACCCAACTGGCAGGCACATTTCGGATAGTACAAAACTAAAAGTGTTGCAAGAACAATTACAATATGAAAAGCGAGAGCTAGCAAGGTTAAAAAAGGCCTCAAGCATAAAACAAACATTTTCTGGACCAAATGTAAAATTTATAGCAAGTAAAGCTTCTAAAACACAAACATTATCAAACGAAATAAAAACATTAAAACAAAAAATAAAAGAACAAGAAGGAGACAAAAGTTATGGAAAGCAGTAAATATATATGGCCAATCACACCAAAATACAAAGTAGCAGAGCATGATAAATATGGAATTAGAAAAAATCATTATGTATTATTTAAGCAAAGGGCACATTCTGGTTTTGACATAACAGCAGACATAGGCACCGAAGTACATCCAATAATGGCAGGAACAGTATTATTAGCTGAATTTGATGGAACTACAACAGAAGGTTTTGATGCTTTTAACGATGGCTATGGAAACAAAGTCGAAATATTAAATGAAGATGGCAGAAGAGTAGTATATGGTCACTTAAGAGAAATATTAGTAAAACCTGGTGATAAGGTTACTTGTGAAACCATAATAGGCAAAACAGGTTCATCAGGTGGCTCAAGAGTTCCACATCTTCATTTAGAAATACGAAAAGAAAACACAGAAGAAACAGGCTTAGCATATACAATAAACCCATTAGATGTACTACCAAAAATAGATTTAAATAGTTTAAATGCTGAATTTACTTTAGAGCCTTATGCAACATTGTGGAGAATATTAACTTCTGACAAGCCATGGAGTTTTACAAAAGAGGATGTACCTTATGCAAATAGTAAAGAATTTATAAGATAAAAATAGCCGCTTAGCAAGAATAACTTGTAAGCGGTTTTATTAATTTTTTATTTATTATTTTCTTTTATCTATAATTACTTCTTTATTTAAATCAGACTTATCAATTAAACCTTTATTATATAGTGCTTTGCAATACATAACAAGCGCAAAGATAGTAAAAATTATAGCAATAACATAAAGAGAATTACTTATATTAATAAATATTCCAGAAGTAACATTAAACTGTTTGCATAGTAAAGAGCTAACTATCGAAACATAAATTAAAACAGTTGCAAGCTTTCCATACCATCTACTATAAACAACAACACTTTTTCCATATAGAAAAGAGGCACCAGAAATCATAATTAATTCTTTAATAAGTAAAACTGCAAAAATCCAACCACTAATGATATTTGCCCACACAAGAGAAGCAATTAATGTAAGTTGTGTTAATTTATCTGCAAGTGGGTCAAGCAGTTTACCAACATTTGTAACTGCATCAAAATTACGAGCTATGTAACCATCAATTATATCTGTTAAACTAGAAATTGTAAAAATAATTAAAGCTAAAATATAATTATTTAAAAATATTGATATTACAATAACTGGAATTAATAATATTCTACAAACTGATAATATATTTGGAACATGTTTTATCATATAATTCTCCTTTAACTTGTTATTCATTAGTTTTTAATTATCAATAATAAAATTTAAATTATCATCTTTAACATCTGCTTTTATAGAAGCACCATCTAGTATTTCTCCTTTTAGAATTTTCTCTGCAATTTCATCTTCTAAATATCTTTGAATTGATCTTCTTAAAGGTCTTGCACCAAATTTAAGGTTTGTTCCTTTATCTAGTAAGAATTCTTTTGCAGAATCTGTAACTGTTAAGTTAATATTTTTATCACTAAGAGCTGCGTATGTATCTTTTAACATTAAATCAACAATTTGAATAAGCTCTTCTCTTGATAGACTATCAAATACAACAATTTCATCAATTCTATTTAAAAACTCTGGTCTAAATACTTGTTTTAAATTATCTAGTAATTTATTTTTATCAACAGTTTGTCTGCCAAAACCTATTGAATTATTATTTAAATTAGAGCCTGCATTTGATGTCATAATTATAATTGTATTTTCAAAACTTACAGTATTGCCTTGGCTATCTGTTAATCTACCATCATCAAGTACTTGTAACAAAATGTTAAATACATCTGGATGAGCCTTTTCTATTTCGTCTAGCAATATAATAGAATAAGGTTTTCTTTTAACCTTTTCTGTAAGTTGACCAGCATCATCGTATCCAACATATCCTGGAGGAGCACCTATTAATTTAGAAGTTGAATGACTTTCCATGTATTCAGACATATCAATTCTTATAATAGAATCTTCGCTTCCAAACATTTCATAAGCTAAGCTTTTAGCAAGTTCAGTTTTACCAACGCCAGTAGGTCCAACAAATATAAAAGAAGGAGGGCGTTTAGTACTTTTTAAACCTGCACGATTTCTTCTAATAGCTCTAGAAACAGCTTCAACAGCTTCTTCTTGACCAATAATTCTCTTATGAAGGTTTGTTTCTAGGTTTAATAGTTTTTGAGTTTCAGCTTCTGTAATTTTCTTTACAGGAATTTTAGTCCAACTTTCAATAACATTTGCAATGTCTTGAATAGATAAACTCTTTAATTTCATTGTTTTATTTAAATTATCTATTGCTTCAATAAGTTGACATTCACGTGTTTTTAAATCAGCCACTTTTTGATAATTAGCAGCTTGATTTTCTTCAGGCTCATTAGTTTCTACATCAAGCAAAGCTTCTTTTTCGTCTTGAACACTTTTTAATTCTTGCTTTAGTGTCTCAAGTTTAAATAAATCTTTATTTTCTAGGTTAATTCTTGAGCAAGCCTCATCTAAAATATCTATTGCTTTATCTGGTAAAAACCTATCATGAATATATTTTTCTGACATTATAACAGTTTGTTTTATTACATCAGAAGAAATTTTTACCTTGTGATATTCTTCGTAATATTTTTTAATACCTTCTAGTATTTTGATAGAGTCATCTAAATTTGGCTCTTCAACTAAAACTTGTTGGAAACGTCTTTCCAAAGCAGCATCTTTTTCGATATATTTTCTATATTCTTTTAAAGTAGTTGTACCTATTAATTGAACATCACCATTAGATAGGGCAGGCTTTAATATATTTGCAGCATTCATTGAATGTTCACCATCGCCAGCACCAATTATATTGTGAATTTCGTCAATAACTAAAATAATGTTACCATATTGCTTACACTCATCAATAACACTCTTCATTCTAGACTCAAACTGTCCTCTAAATTGAGTACCAGCAATCATAGAGGTCATGTCTAAAAGATAAACCTCTTTATTTAAAAGTTTGGCAGGTACATTATTATTTGCAATTTTTATAGCCAAGCCTTGAGCGATAGCAGTTTTGCCAACGCCAGGTTCACCAATTAAACAAGGGTTATTTTTAGAACGTCTATTTAAAATTTGGGTAATTCTTTGTATTTCTTTATCACGGCCAATAACTATGTCTAACTCGTTATTTTTAGCTTTAGCTGTTAAATTTGTTCCAAAAGTATCCAAAAATTTTTTCTTGTTGTTTTTTTGAGGCTTCTTTTTATCAACTTTAATTTTTTTCTTTTCGGTATTATTTGCATCTTGAGAAGTTTTGCTTGAATTAGGGTTTAGCATATTGCCAAAAATTGAACCTAATGGAATTGCAAAGCCATTAATAGGCTTTCCTTCAGCGTCATTAACATCATCTAAAGAGCCATCATTATTCATTTCTTCTATTATTATATTATTTAAATCTAAATTTTCTAAAGATTTTGCTAAATCTTTCATAACTGATTCAATTTGTGCATTCATATTTGGGTTGTTTTCAGAAGTAATTTCGTTTTGCTTAGCTAATACTTCTAAAGGGTCAATACCTTGAGCTTTTGCACAATTAAAACATAAACCTTCTATTGAAGATTTACCGTTTTCTATTCTATTCATAAAAATTATTGCGGTATTTTTATTACATCTTGAACATAACATTGTTTGTAATTTCCTCATTTCTTTAAAATTTTACAAACTATATAATATCGCAAAAAGGACTTTTAGTCAAGTTATTTTAAGCATTTAAAAAACATAATTATAAATGACAAAATAAAATGCATACTTTTGCAATTGAAAAAATGTAACATAAATGTAACAAAAACTTAACACAACATTAATTGAAATTTGTATTAATAAGAGTATAATAAATATGTAGTAATATGTAGAAATTTAACGAAAATACTATAAATAACATAGTAGTATATTATGCATATAACAAAAGGAGAGCAAACCAATGACAAACGCTATAACCCTTGGCGCTGTACACACACACACACACACACACAGATAACCGTTAATAATAGAATAAAAAACCCAAAACACATAAGGCTATTTAGCAATATGTTTTTTAGCATTTCTAAAAAACATACTGCTAAGTAGTCTTTTTTGTATTGATATTTAAAAAGTCAAAACAAAGTACGAAAAGAAAGGCACATATAAAAGCAAAGGAGAGAAATTTATTATGGAGAAAGTAAAAAAGACAGTAATAAAATTTTCAGTAGGAAGACTAATATTAATGATAATAGAAATAGCAATAGTATTATCATTAGGAGTAAGTGGAGTAACATATAGTAGGTATGTATTAAATAAAGGTTTTAGTGCAAGAGGAACATCAGCAGCATTTTATTTTGAAGCAGAAGTAACACCTAGCAATGCAGAATATATAAAAGGAAAAGATGCAAGCATACCAATAGAAATATTAATAAAAAACTATGAAGAAGCAAACTTTAATAAATATGAAACAAAATACGAAATAACATACGAAAGTAGCAAATTTACATTAGAAGGAGAAACTACAGGAAGTATAGAAAGTGCAAAAACAGATAAAAACATAGAGTTACAGTTAAAACCAACCGATGAAGACCAGTTAATAATAGGAACAACAGAAACGATAGAGTTAAAAATAAACTCAACAGAGCCATATGCAAAAGAAATAACAAAACAAATAGAAATAACAATACAAGATGAGTTTAAAGACTTAAAAATAGGAGAAGCAATAAATGCAGATAAATATGGAGACGAAGTTATAGGGTATGAATGTACAGACCCAGATGCACAAAAAGAAGCAGGATGCTGGAGACTATTTTATCAAGATGAAAATTATACATATTTACAAGCAGACAATGCAATAATTTTAGAAGATTCACTATC
>CANQCG010000009.1 GCA_947589645.1 uncultured Clostridia bacterium | reverse complement strand
ATATTTTCTACATATTTTTGATAAACTTCCTTTTTTAAATCATAGATAAACTTAATTTGTTCTTTATTCCCATTTTTATATGATTTTAATTCTAAATTTGGCACTTCCCAACTTAATCTAATCTTGCGTTCTGTAATTTTATTTTCAAGAAGTCGGACTTTCTGTTCAGAAATAATGTGGTCATAATTTGAAATCTCTTCTGAAAAAACGCATCCACAATACTTTTGCATATATAACCCCAACTCTCTTGCTTTAGCTTGTCCTTCACGAAAACCTGGTCTAAAATCTCTATATAAAAATTCTATGTCATATTTTTTAGCCATTTCATTTGCTATTCTTATTAATTCATCATGTTTTTGATATGGGCTTATTAATAGAGTTGTGGAAAAAGCTGTATAGCCATTTTCTTTTGCATATTTTGCAGTTTGTTCTAAACGTACTCTATAGCAGTAATTTGAGCATCTATTATCTAAATCGTCTATTACATTTTTGCAAAATTCTTTTAGTCCATAGTTTTCCTCAAAAATTGCCTCTACATTTATCATTTCAGTATATTGTTTTAATGTATCTCTTCTTGCTTTATATTCCATATATGGATGTATATTAGGGTTAAACCAATATACAGTTGGCTCTATGCCTTCTTTTCTTAAACTATCAATGCAGTACACACTACATGGTGCACAGCATGTATGTAATAATAATTTCATGTTTTTCTGTCCTTTCAGTATCACATTAAGTTAGTACATTATTTAAAGTTATTGTAAAATTGGATAACCTAAGTGTGCATATGCTGGTGGAAGAGGAATTCTGCCCCTAGGAGTTCTTGCAATAAAACCTATTTGCACTAAATATGGCTCATATACATCTTCTATTGTGTCGATTTCTTCTCCTAAAGTAGTTGCTAAAGTTTCTATTCCTACTGGTTTTCCACGATATGCAGTTATCATAACATCTAATAATTTTCTGTCTGTTTCATCTAGTCCTAATTCATCTATTTCTAGCTTGTTTAATGCTAGTTTTGCTATTTTTAGAGTTACCTCTCCATCTCCTAAAACAGAGGCATAATCTCTAACTCTTTTTAACAATCTATTTGCAATTCTAGGTGTTCCTCTTGAACGCCTTGCTATTTCTTCCGCAGCTAGCTCTTCTATTTGTATTCCTAATATTTTACTTGATCTTTTTACTATTGTAACTAATTCTTCTGGTGTATATAACTCAAGCTTATGTACTATACCAAATCTATCTCTTAATGGAGTTGTTAAAGAACCCGCCTTGGTAGTTGCTCCGATTAATGTAAATTTTGGAAGGTCTATTCTAATTGATTTAGCACTTGGACCTTTGCCTAAAATTATATCTAAAGTAAAGTCTTCTAATGCTGGATATAATATTTCTTCAACATTTTTGTTTAGTCTATGTATTTCGTCTATAAATAAAACATCAAATTCTGAAAGCGTTGTAAGTATTGCTGCTAAATCTCCTGGTTTAGTTATAGCAGGTCCTGATGTTATTTTTATGTTTGAATTCATTTCATTTGCTATTATATTAGATAATGTTGTTTTTCCAAGTCCTGGAGGTCCATAAAATAAACAATGGTCAAGAGGCTCACCTCTTTTTTTGGCAGCCTCTATATATATTTTCATGTTTTCTTTTACTTTACTTTGTCCAATATATTCTTCTAAAGTCTGTGGTCTTAACGAAATCTCTAGCTTTTCCTCTTGAGCATTTTCTAAATTTGGACTTGTTAGTTTGTTTTCTTCAATATCCATTTAATTTCTCCTATTTTTATTAATAAATTTGCATTAAATCAAAATAGATTTTAAAGTCTATAGACTTATTCATACCATTCAAACTCCCAGTCAAGCATTTTTACAATGTCACCTTCGTTTATTCCCATTTCTTTAAGCTTACTATTTATTCCTGTATTTTCTAAGCATTTATGAAAGTAATATATTGATTCATTATCATCCATATTTACTCTGCTCATTATTCTATAAACTGCTTTTCCTTCAACAATAAACTTTCCTTTTTCTTTTGTTACAGTAAATTCTTCTTCTTCATCATCTAGAGTATATACTATTTTTTCATCTTCACCAACTAATTCTTCTTTTGGCAATTCTTTTAAAACTTGTTCTACTCTGTCAATTAATCTATCTATTCCTTCGCCCGTTACTCCAGAAATTTTAAATAGTTCCAAATTTTCTTTTTTTGCTAATTCTTCTAAAGATTTTAAGGCTTCTTCATCTTGCATTACATCTATTTTATTTGCTACAATTATTTGCTTTCTTGTAGCTAATTTTTCACTATATTTTTTTAATTCATTATTTATCGTATAAAAATCTTCTACTGGATTTCTTCCTTCTAGACCTGATACATCTATTACATGTAAAAGTAGTCTTGTCCTTTCTACATGGCGTAAAAATTGTATTCCAAGCCCAACGCCTTCACTTGCACCTTCAATTATTCCAGGTATATCTGCTATTACAAAGCTATTTCCTGTTTTAGTTTTTACTACACCTAAGTTTGGGTCAATTGTTGTAAAATGATAATTTGCAATTTTGGGTTTAGCTGATGTTACAACTGAAAGAAACGTTGATTTTCCTACATTTGGAAAACCAAGTAAGCCTACATCTGCTAGAAGTTTTAGCTCTAGTATTATTTCTTTTTCTTCTCCTTTTTCTCCACCTTGTGCAAATCGTGGTGCTTGTCTTGTTGCTGTTGCAAAATGAGAATTTCCCTTTCCTCCTCGTCCACCTTTTAATATAAGCTCAGTTTGTCCTTCTTTTGACAAATCTGCAACAACTTTACCTGTCTCAGCGTCTTTTATAATAGTTCCGATTGGTACATTAATGTAAAGGTCTTCGCCTTTTTTACCATAACAATTAGAGCCACTACCATTTTCTCCGTTTTGAGCTTTGTATTTTTTGTTATATCTAAAGTCTATTAATGTATTAGCATTTGGATCAACTTGAAAATAGATGCTTCCTCCATTTCCTCCATCTCCTCCGTCAGGACCTCCTGATGCCACATATTTTTCTCTTCTAAAAGTAACGGCTCCGTCTCCGCCATCTCCTGCTTTTATTGAAATTTTAACATAATCTGTAAACATTGTTTTCTCCTTTTATTTTTATAAAAGTTTAATATATAAAACTTTTAATATTAAGGTATTTCTTTATTCAAAATAGTTAAGCTCCATAGCCTCTTTTACCTCACGCATGGTCTGCTTTGCTATTTTTCTTGCTTTATTTGTACCTTCTATTAGTATTTTATCTACTAATTCTGGTCTTTCTTCATAATATTTTCTTTTTTCTCTTATAGGCGCTAACTTATCTATTATGTTTTGTGCAAGTTGTTTTTTACAAGCTACACATCCACGCTTTCCGCCTTTACATTCTTCACAAACTGCTTTTAAATCTTCTTTATCTGTAAATAAATTATGATAATATGCTACCATACATATATCAGGGTTTCCTAAATCGTCCTTTTTTATTCTATTTGGGTCTGTTACTGCACTCATTACTTTTTTTGTTATTTCTTCAGGAGTGTCTGATAAATATATAGCATTGCCTAAAGATTTTCCCATTTTTTCATTTCCATCTAAACCTTTTATTCTTTTTTGTTTAGATAAATGAATTTTAGGCTCTTTTAATACCTCACCATATATACTATTAAATTTTCTTACAATTTCTCTACATTGCTCTACTAATGGTTCTTGGTCTTCTCCTGCTGGAACTATTTCACCTTTAAATGCTGTTATGTCTGCTGCTTGACTAACAGGATATCCTAAGAAACCATAAGTAACACTTTCTCCAAATAGGTCTTTCTTTTGAGCTATTTCAGTCTTTACGGTTGGATTACGCTCTAATCTTGATATTGTTACAAGATTTGAATAAAATACTGTAAGTTCAGCTATTTCTGGTATCATAGATTGTATGAATATTGTTGATTTTTCTGGGTCAATTCCAACTGATAAATAATCAATTGCTACTTCTCTTACATTTTTTCTTACTTTTTCTGGGTTGTTAAAGTTGTCAGTTAGTGCTTGAACATCTGCTATTTCTATATATGTTTCATATTCGTCTTGCATTTCTACTCTGTTTTTTAATGAGCCAAAATAATGTCCTATATGCATTCTACCTGTTGGTCTGTCTCCTGTTAATATTCTTTTACTCTCCATTTAATTTCATTCCTTTCAAATTATTTGTTTTCTAAAAACTTAATTATATTTTCTGAGGCATTTCTTCCTGATCTTGCTGCCCAAGCTACTGTGGATTTTTCACCTGCTAAATCTCCACCTGCAAATATCTTTTCATTTGATGTTTGATTATTTTCGTTTACTACTATTTTTCCTTTTGAATCTGTTTTTAAATTTAAGTTTAAGGTTAAAGCTGTATCTGGAGTAGAGCCAACTGCCATTATTACATAATTTACATCTAATAAGTAATTACTATTTTCGATATTTACAGGAACAAGTCTTGTTTCTCCTTCTTTTTGCACTAATTTAGTTTTTATGCATTCTATTTGTTCTACTTTTTCGTTTCCAAATATTTTTAATATATTGGTTTGAAATAAAAATTCTATTCCTTCTTGTTTAGCATCAACAATTTCTTTTTTCTCTGCTGGCATTTGCTCTTCTGCTCTTCTATATATTACTTTAACTGACTTTGCACCTAGCCTTTTTATAGTTCTTGCTGCATCCATGGCTACATTTCCGCCACCAATTACTGCAACTTGTTTACCTTTATAATCAGGGTGCTTACCATTTTCTAAAAGTTCGTTTCCGCCATATACTCCTTTTAAGTCTTCACCTTCAATGTGCATTTTACTAGATATATTAGCTCCAAAACTTAAAAATATTACATCATATTGTTTTTCTAATTCTTCTAGTGTTATGCCGCTTTCTTTTTTACTTGAAACCAATTCTATATTAGTTTTGACTTCTATTCCTAAATCTATTATACTTTTAATTGTTTTTTCTACCGTTTGTTTTTCTAATCTAAACTCTGGTATTCCATGTGATAAAATTCCGCCCAAAACATTGTGTTTTTCATAAATTGTAACTTGATAACCTTGCCTTGCAAGAAAAGCTCCGCATGTTAGTCCAGCAGGCCCTCCACCAATTATCGCTATTTTTTTATTATTTTTAGAATTATTAGTTTTTGGTATCTTCCAGTTATTGTTTAAAGCCATATCACCTATAAAAGCTTCAATATCACCTATAGATACGCTTTTGCCCTTTATTCCTCTTATGCAGCCTTTTTGGCATTGTTTTGTATGTGGGCAAATTCTACCACAAACTGATTGTAAAACTGTAGTTTCACATAAAAGTTCATATGCTTCTTTGTACTTTTCTTGCTTAACTAAATTTATAAAACCAGCTGTATTATTATTTAATGGGCATGTACTACTACAAGGCTTATTTACGCAATTTAAACAGTATTCAGTTTCGTTTTTTATAGTATCTATATTCTCCATAAGTTTCTCCCTATTATAGTTTATTAGCTTCTGAAATTATAATAATATGTTGGTAAATCAGGATATTGGTCTCTTACATATATAACTTGGCCATCTTCTAAAGTTAGTCTTAAATTTGGATATACTCTTATAATTTGTTTATTACTCCATACTTTTTCTATAAATTCTCTTGAGTTTTCGTCTTTATAATATTTATCATATAAATAAATGTACCAGTCTTTTGATTGTGCTGGTATGTCTTTTTCTATTACTGTTCTTGCTAAGAAAAGCTGTACTGCTACTGCAGATATTACACAATCAATAAATAAAATAACTGTAATTCCTATTGCTATAATTCTTCCCATTCTTAAATTTATTTTGCTTCTAAAGAAATTTATAAATCTATCTACCTGAGGGTTTAATGATTTCATTAAATATATTGCAACTATTCCCCAATATATAGAATATAATAAACAAATTCTTCCATTAATATTTAGGAATCTTTCTGAATAGTCCCACCATCTGATGTTTAAAAATACTTCTCCGAATAGGCTTATTAAATATTCTACAATTGAGCCTACTACAACTCCTCCAAGAAATATTGTATAACCATTTTTCTTAAATTTTTGTAATGCTACAATCATTATGACTGCACCAACACCATATATTGGGCAAACTGGTCCATATAAAAAGCCCTGCCTACTTTCAAACTTTCCATACACTATAAGTGCAAATAAAGTCTCCAATATAAAACCAAGTACACTATAAATTGCAAAATATACCAAGATTCTATAAATAGTTATTCCATTTATTGTTATTTGTTTTTTGTGTTTGCTTTCTATTTTTTCTACTTCTTCCATGGCATAAATATCCTCTCTATATTTAATTAACTAGTAATAATTACATTTATCATATAAACTAAATATACAATTGTAAATAATATACCGTTTTCTCTGGTCATCTTGTTTTTTTCTCCAATAAAAGGGAAAAGTGCAAATACAATAGTTCCTGCTAGTAATAATAGTAAGTCTTGATTATATGCTATAGAATATGCAATAGGTTTTAATAAAGATGACATTCCAATTATTAATAATATATTAAATATCTGTGATCCTACAATATTTCCTATTGCCATATCTGTTTCACCTTTTGCGGTTGCCGTTATAGATGTAATTAATTCTGGCAAGCTTGTGCTAACTGCAACTATAGTTAAGCTTATTAGTTTTTCACTAATTCCTATAGCTTGTGCTATTGCTACCGCATTATCTACTACAGTATCTCCGCCAAATTTTAAAAATATTATTCCTAAGACTATAAATAATATTGCTTTGTATGTATCTATTTGTTTTGGTTCCTCACTTGTAGTATTTATTGGCACTTCAAATTCTGGGTTTCCCCTTTTTGCCATAATAATATTATATAATATAAATATTAGGCATAAACCTAATAATATTAGTCCTTCAATTCTTGTTATCTCACTATTTCCATTATTTACGCCCAAGAAAAATAATAGTCCTGTAATCATTATTACAAATGGGTTTTCTATAAATATCGTTTCCTTTTTAAATTTTAGAGGTCTTATTAATGAGCAAACTCCTAATATTAAAAATAGATTAGCTATATTACTTCCTACTACATTTCCTAGTGCTATATCTGAATGCCCTTCTAAAGCAGAAGTTGTACTAACTACTAATTCTGGAAGTGAAGTTCCTATAGCAACTACTGTAAGACCTATTATAATTTCAGGTATATTAAATTTTTTAGCTATTCTACTAGCTCCTAATACTAATAGGTCTGCACCCTTTATAAGGAGTGCAAACCCTATTATTATGAAAATCACATTAAGTATCATAATTTTCTTCCTTTGCTTTTATTTAGTTAGTTTTTGCAAAATTCCAAGAGTCTCTACACATATCTTCTAGATTTTTTTCTGCAACCCAACCTAATTCTTCTTTTGCCTTTGTTGGATCTGCATATAATTCTGCTAGGTCTCCTGCACGTCTTGGTGCTATTTTATATGGTACTTTTACTCCATTTACTTTTTCAAAAGTGTTTACAATATCTAGTACACTATAGCCTATTCCAGTTCCTAAATTATATACATATACACCTGTTTTATCTTTTTCTAATTTTTCTATAGCATTTATATGTCCCTTTGCTAAATCAACTACATGTATAAAATCTCTTACTCCTGTTCCATCTTTAGTTGGATAATCATTACCATATATTGAAAGTTCTGGTAATCTTCCTGCTGCAACTTTTTGAACATATGGCATTAAATTATTTGGTATTCCATTTGGGTTGTCTCCAATTAAACCACTTTCATGTGCTCCAACTGGGTTAAAGTATCTAAGTAAAACTATTCCCCATGTATTGTCTGATACATATAAGTCTTCTAATATTTTTTCTATCATTGCTTTTGTTGTTCCATAAGGATTTGTTGTTTTTCCTCTTCCCATGGTTTCTACATATTTAGGAACTCCTTGGTCTCCATATACAGTTGCTGATGAACTAAATATTATTTTTTTACAATCATATTCTCTCATAACTTGTAATAATACTAATGTTCCTGTAATGTTATTATTATAGTATTCTAAAGGTTTAGCTACAGATTCTCCAACTGCTTTTAATCCTGCAAAATGTATTACTTCTGTTATGTGGTTTTCTTCAAAAACTTTTTGCAATTTTTCTTTATCTAATATATCTACTTCGTAAAATTTAAATTCTTTTCCTGTTATTTTCTTAATTTTGTCTACAACTTCAGAACTGCTATTTATAAAATTGTCTACAACAACTACTTCTTCATTTTTATGTAATAATTCTACTACTGTATGGCTACCTATATAGCCTGTTCCACCTGTTACTAAAATTGCCATTTAAAATATTCCTCCTTATTTTTCTACTGTCATTCCATCTTTAGAGTCTTTTACAGTATATCCTTTAGATACAATTATATCTCTAAGCTCATCTGATTTAGACCAGTCTTTATTTTGTCTTGCTAATTTTCTTTGTTCTATTAATTCTATTATTTCTTGTGGCAACTCTTCAAGTTTGCTTTCTTCATCTATTTTTAAACCTAATACTGAATCAAAGTCTTTTAAAAGTTTGGCAAATTGTTTTGATTTATTTTGATTTTTAACAACTTCCCACACTATACTCATTGCAACTGGCATATTTAAATCATCATTAATTGCTTGTAAAAACTGCTCTTTATATTTTTCTATTACTGAATTATCTATGTTTGCTGTTCCTTGCTCATGTGCTTTATAACCTTCCTTTAGCCTTTTTAATGAAGCTTTTGCAGATTCCATTGCCTCAAAAGTAAAGTTTATTTTATTTCTATAATGTGAAGAAAAATTAAACATTCTGTAATCTAATGGACTAAAGCCTTTGTCTTCTAAGTCTTTTAAAGTATATAAATTATTTAAGCTTTTTGCCATTTTTCCACCATTTATTAATAAAAATTCACAATGCATCCAATAATTTGCTGGTATTTTTCCAGTTAAACCTTTGCTTTGTGCAATTTCATTTTCATGATGAATTGGAATATGGTCTATTCCTCCTGTGTGTATATCAAACTTCTCTCCTAGATATTTTTTACTCATAGCAGAACATTCTATATGCCATCCTGGGTAACATTTCCCCCAGAATGTATTCCATTTCATTAAATGGTTTTCTGGTGCTTTTATCCATAAAGCAAAATCTGTGGTATTCTTTTTTGATTTATCAAAGTCTACTCTAGCTCCTGCCTTTTGATCTTCTATTTTTATATTTGATAATACCCCGTATTTGTCTAACTTTGATGTATCAAAATATATAGTGTTTTCAGTTTCATAGGTATAACCATTTTTTATTATTCCTTGAACATACTCTTCCATTTCTTTTATGTGGTCTGTTGCTTTGCAAATTATTTCTGGTTTATCAATATTTAGGCTTTGTAGGTCATTTAAGAACTTTTCTGTGTAAAATTTTGCTATTTCATAAGGGTCTTTGTTTTCACGCCTTGCTGCCTTCATCATTTTGTCTTCGCCTTCATCTGCATCTGATACTAAATGTCCTACATCTGTAATATTCATAGCATGTAATAAAGTATATCCATTATATTTTAAAACTCGTCTTAAATTGTCCATAAATAGATATGCTCTTAAATTTCCTATGTGGGCATAATAATATACTGTTGGCCCACATGTATAAATCTTTGCCTTATTATTTTCAATAGGTTTAAAAACCTCTTTTTTTCTAGTTAAAGTATTGTATAAAATTATGTCCATAAAAATTTCCTTTCGTTATTTTTGATTTGGTTAGTTTTCTTCTCTTGGAGGTAGCTCGTCTCCGGCACCTCCAAAAGCTATATCATCATTATCATCATTTTCAGTCTTTCCAGTTTTATTATCTGTATTTTCGCTTCCTGTTCCAGTTGAAGGTTTATTTTTATCATCCTCTCCAGGTTTAGTAGTTGTTCCTGTATTTGGATTTTTACTTGAATCTTTTGATTCTGTTTTATCATCATCTGGGTTTTCGGTATCATCTGGATCTTCTGGCTCTACTGGTTTTGGTTTTTCTACTGGCTTTTTATGTACTTCACAATAAGTCTCTGGAATTACAGTTTCTTGTGAATTTGATGGTGTATTCCATAAACCTAATTTTTCTTTTTCTATTAGATAAGATTTATAAATAGTTTTCGTATGTGTGCAGTATTGATTTGCAAGTAATCCTGTGTCTTCGCAAATTAGATAGCCTTTATGACCTTCACAGCTTTCTGGTATAGTTCCCTTTTCAAATATTTCTGAATATGTATTTGTGCAAGTATCTGATGCTAGCTTTCCTGTATCTCTACAAATTGTTGCTGTAATTATGTTTGATGGCACTTTAAATCTCGAACTATCTAATCCTTTATGTATTGGCGTCATAGCTGCTGACCAAATTAGTGTTGCAGGGCTTATTCCACTTGTTACTACTGTGTGTGGATCATCGTAGCCATACCAAACTGCTGCAGTATAATAATTTGTAAATCCACATAACCATCTATCTTTGTCTTCACTTGAAGTTCCAGTTTTTGCTGCTACATCCTTACCACTTATAGCACATTTTCTCGCTGTTCCATTAGCTGCCGTTACAGGACCTGTCAAAATATTTTTTGCAATATATGCTGTTGCTTCTGAAAATGCTCTATGGCTTTCTTGTTTAGCTTCTAATATTAAATTACCATTAGAGTCTAAAACTTTAGTATAAAATGTTGGTTCTACATAAACTCCATCATTTGCTATTGTTCCATAAGCTGCTGCCATTTCTAATGGGCTTATTCCATGTGTTAAACCTCCTATTGATACTGCTGCTAATCCATCTTTTTCATCATCAAGCGTAGATACTCCCATTTTTCTTAAATATTCGATGCCCTTTGCTGGAGTTAATTCCCTCATTATCTTTACAAATGGAATGTTTTGTGAAGTTTCAATTGCCTGCCTTACTGATATTATTCCTCTATAGGAGTTATTGTTATCTTTTGGCGTATAAGTGAATCCTGGTAATTCAAAAGTACTAGCAGTATCATTGTATAATGTTGCTGCTGTAATAATTCTTTCTTCTAAGCCTGGTATTACGTCTGCAATAGGTTTTATTGTTGAACCTGGTTGTCTTGTTGATTGTGTTGCTCTATTTAAACCTCTTGCAGTTTTTTCTCCTAAGCCTCCTACACAACCTAATACATAACCTGTTTTATGATCTATTATTACAATTGCTGCTTGAGCTAATATTGTATTACCTTTATCATCAACAGTTTTTGTTCTATTTGAATTGTTCATTGCTTCTTCTGCTGATGCCTGTATTGAAGGAACTTCCGTAGAATATATTTTAAGTCCTTGTGTTTCCAAATAGGTTTGTGCAGCTGCTTTTGATAGATTTTTCTCTACCATTAAATCTTGAACAACTTGGTTTATAAGTGCATCGGTATGATATGAATAATTTGTTGTCTTTTCTCCTTGAGTAAATTTTATTCCTTGCTCGTCTATTTCTTTTATTGCATTATCTCTTTCTTCTTGCGAAATTGAGCCTAACTCTAGCATTTTATTTATTACAACTTTTGTCTTGTTATTAATTCTTTTAGTTTTAGTCTCATCTTCGCCATAAGCTTTCGTTCCATATGGATTATAAGAATTAGGTGCACTATTTATTCCTGCCATATAAGCACATTCTACTAATGTTAAATCTTTTGCACTTTTATTAAAGTAATAATAAGCTCCTGTCTCGACTCCACAGTTATTTTGTCCGCCTACAAATATTGTATTTAAATATAATTCTAATATTTGCTCTTTTGATATTAATCTTTCTATTTGATAAGCTTTTGCCCATTCTTTAACTTTTCTAATCATGCCAGCTAAGCCTTCATCATCATCTTCTTCTGTTATATTTTTTACTAATTGCTGGGTTATTGTACTTCCACCAAAAGATGAACTTCCTCTATTTATAATAAATGTCACAATAGCTTTACCAGTTCTTAATAAATCTACTCCATGGTGTTTTTCAAATCTTTCATCTTCGATCGCAACATAGGCATTTGCTAAATATGGGCTCATGTCTTCTAAAGTAATATTTTTTCTATTTGCATCCCCACTTAATTCTGCTATAACATTGCCATCACTATCATATATTATTGAGTTAGAAGCTGGCTTAACTAATTCTTCAACTGTTATTTTAAATTCGTCTCCAAAGGCACCATATATCGCTCCAATAGTAATTCCAGCTCCAACAACTGCTACTAATAATAAAATTATTATTAGTATTTTTATAACTAGAGCTGCTTTTGGATGTTTGTCTTTGAATTTAATTTTTTTATCTTTTTTTATCTTTTTTTCATTCTCTTTTTGTATTTGTGTTTTATTTTTATGCTTTTTTTCTGTATTTTTCTTTTTAGGTTGTTTTTCTACTTTTTTCTTTTTATTTGTTGCCATTTTCGTTTCCTCCTTTGACAGAGTTATTATATTATATTTTGTCTAAAAAAGCAATGTTTCAATTATTAATTATTCTTTGTTTTTTGTATATTTTTTCTAATCTATTATACTGTTTGATCCATATAAGTTTTTAATCTTTATTCCAGATTCTTTTATTATTTTTTCTATCATTTCAAATCTCTTATAATTTGCCTGTTTCATTACGCATAAATAAATCTTTTCTTCTAAAATTTCTTTAAGTTTGAAATCATTTTTCTTTTTTATAACATCCACTAAATTAAAATATTCCGGTTTATTTTCTATATTTTCTTCTTCTATTTTGACCTCGTAGTCATTTATAATTAGACCGCAAAATCTCTTTTTGTTTATTTTTATCTTATCATTAAGATTAATAATTACAGCATTTTCGTATATATTATATTGATTTATTATCTCCTCTACGAAATCAAAATTGATTATTAATTTTGATTTTGATAATGCCTTTCTTTTATTGTTTGTAATTATAATTGATATACCATTTTGTTTAAATAAATCTTCTTCTATTTTTTTAAATTTTTCAATATGATTTGTTACTATTCTTATTTTCTTATATTCATCTGCAAAACTTTTTATATGATAACTTACTTCATCTGTTAAATCATTACATAAAATTGTAATTTCATCTAAATCTAATAATTTTTGCTTATCTTTTAAGTAATTAATTATATCTTTTAACATATATTGCATTAACCATTTTCCATCCAATATGGTTATGTCATAATTATTTAATAAGCTTACAAATTCTTTATCTTCTTGTAATTGGCAACTTAGAACAATTTCGTTAATTTCTTTTTGTTTCATCTTTTTTACTATTTTTTCTTTTTTGTTTTTATTAATGTTTTTTATATTTTTTAATATTTCACACTCGTTTTCGTAGACTTTTATTAACTTAAAAATTGAGCTTTGTCCCTGTTTTATGTAATATGCCATACTACCACCTCAAGTAATAATATTATTAAAAGGATATATTTATGACAATGTACTTAATTTGCATAAGATTATATATATGTTTTTCAAAATGAAGCCTTTTGTCGTCCAATTCATTTTTACAAATATAAAAAGACTTTAAAGTAAACTTTTAATTTTTTACTTTAAAGTCCTTATCTTTCAGCTAATTTTCTATTTTAAAAATTTTTTCCCATCTTTTAGATAGTCTATTCCTGAAATAATAGTTGCAATTACGCATATTGTCATCATTACAGTCTGCAATACATTTAATAATAATTGCAAGCCTGTAAGACCACCACTTATGAATCGTGCAAAGCTATTAACATCTATAAATGCTATTATAATTGCTATTATTTGAGTCACTGTTTTTATTTTTCCAAATATTGATGCTGCAATAACTTTTCCTCCTTGTTCTACAGCTATTAATCTATAACCTGACACAATAAATTCTCTTGCCAAGATTATAATTGGAATCCATGCAGGAAGTTTTCCAAACTCTACAAGCAAAAGCATTGCAGATAATACTAATATTTTATCTGCTAATGGATCTGCAAATTTTCCAAAATTTGTTACTTGGTTTGTTTTTCTTGCTATATACCCATCTAATTTATCTGTAACTGATGCTATAATAAATATAAAATTTATAAGCCAATATGTAATAGGTATTCCAAGCCATGCTCCTTGTAAGTTCAGTAATGGAATTATTACCATGATAGGTACTAATATTATTCTAAATATTGTTAGTTTGTTAGGTAGATTCATACTTCTACTCCTTATTTATTTTTTAAAATTTCTATTGCTCTATTTAGCTGAGTATCATCTTTTCTTTCTAATAATAAAGGGTTTTTTACGCTTTCAGGTAATTTTACTTCCTCATGAGGCTCAATTCCTACACCATTAATTTTGTTTCTATTTGGTGTAAAGTACTCTTCTATAGTTAGTTTTAAACCACTTCCATCTGTTAAAGTTAAAATTTGTTGAATTACACCTTTACCATATGTTTTTGTCCCTATAATAGTTGCTCTATTTAAATCTTTTAATGCTCCAGCTAATATTTCAGATGCACTTGCAGTATTTTCGTTTACTAAAACTATTACAGGCACATTTACAATTGGTGCTATGTCAGATTTAGATATTTCTTCTTTTTCGTTTTTGTTTACTGTAATTAATAAATTTTCTCCTTTTTCTGTAAAGCAATCTGCTATTTCTAAGGCTTCTGTCACTAATCCTCCACCATTATTTCTTAAGTCAATTATTAAACCTTTAATTCCTTTTTGTTTTAATTCATTAAGTTTTTCTTTAAAATCTGCCCCTGTTCCTTGATCAAAGCTTGTTATTTGTAAATAGCCTATATTGTTTTCTAATACTTCTTCAGTAACTGGGTTTGTAAGAACAGTTCTTCTTGTAAGTTCATATTCTTTTTCTTTGCCATCTCGTATAATTACTAATTTTACTTTAGTTCCTTCTTCACCTTTTATTTCATTAGCAGCAACTGTCATATTTTCAGCTGTATATTCAGTTCCATCAATACTTTTTATTAAATCACCAGGTAAAATTCCGGCTTCATATGCAGGGCTTTCTGGAATTGGAGTTAATACTTGTATTAAGTTATACTCAGTATTTTGTATCATATAAATTCCTATTCCAACATAATTACCTAATAATTGTGATTTATATTCTTCCATTTCATCAGCTGTAATATATTCAGAATATTGGTCTCCTAATCCTTCTATATAGCCTTTAATTGCTCCTTCTGTTAGCTTCTTTTCATCTATTTCCCCTAGATAATATTTATCTACTATTGATTGAATAGCATCTAAAGTTATTTGCGTTTTTTGACCATTAGAATTAGGATTTAAAACAATTACATTGTCACTTTTACCACTCATATAATAATTAGAAATGCAAATACTTGTAATTAAAAATGTAATAAGCGCTGTAATTGCAATAGTCATTATGCTTTTATAAATTCTTTGCTCTTTTTCTTCTTCCATTTATTTACTTTAGTTACTCCTTTCTTAATGTTTATAATATATCAAAATTAGATTTTCTAAGTAATTACCTACTTAGAAAATCTTAATTTTGTTTATTTAAAATATATTTATAACTTATGGTAAATATGGCAATGGATTTACAGGACTACCTTTAATTCTAACCTCAAAGTGTAAATGTGTTCCTGCTGTTGGTCTTGATGGTGTAGGCCTAGGTTGGCAATTTCCTGTATTTCCAACAGTTCCAATTATTTGACCTTGTTTTACTTCTTGACCTGCTACTACTCTTCTTGAGTCTGGTAGCATATGTCCATAAAGAGTACTTGTTCCATCATGATGATTTATTATTACATATTCTCCATAACTACTATAGCCACGTATTCTTTTTCCATTTGAATCATAACTTGAAATGCTTCCTAGTTTAGCTGTTGAAACTTCAACTGTTCCATCTTTTACTGCTACTACATTTTTTCCAATTACATTTATATTTATATCTACTCCTGTATGACCACTATATGAAGGATATGTTTTATTATTTATATTTGCCTTAGATAAACCTGGTATTGGAAATATGTAGCCACTTTTACTTGGTGTTCCAGTTATATCTCCCTTAGAAGTATCTTGAAGTTTTCTTAATTGATTTTCTATTTCTCTTTGATCTGCTTTAAATTTTTCTAATTCTTCTTGATCTGACTTTTCTTCTGCTGATAATTTTGATACATAAGCACTTTTTTGTGCTTCAGCAGATTTTAATTCATTGTATTTTGCTTGTTTTGAAGCCTTGGCTGTATCTAGCTCTTTTTTATCATTTTGTAACTCTGCTTTTATATTTTCTATTTCGATTCTTTCTTTTTCTATAGATTCTAATAAGTCTATATTGTAACTTGTAAGCTCTGATATTAAATAATATCTAGATATAAAATCTACTACATTTGTAGATGTTAAAAGAACTTCTAAATATGTAGTTTCGCCTTGTTCATACATTGCAATTAACATATCATTAGCTAATTGTTTTTGAGTATTATATTCTTCCTCTTTTGCCACAATATCTTTTTCTGCTTGAGAAATTTTTGACTCTAAATCAGATATTTGAGAATTTAACTTATCTAATTGAGATTGATAATCTGCTATTTGATTTATTAAGCTTTCTACTTCTTTCATTGTAGCAGATTTTTTTGCCTCAATTTCCTCCATATCTTTTGTTAATTGATCTATCTCTTTTTGGTTCTGTGCCTGCTGATTTTCTAGTTCACTTTTACTCAATGCTAATACGATTCCTGTTTGTGCAACAATTGCTACTACTAATAAAATTCCTACTACATTTTTCAAAAAATTCTTCATTACTTTTTCCATCCTTTTTAGTATATTAAATATTTCTTGAGTTTATTTATTCAGGTTTTACATAATCAAGAGGATTAACTGTATCCCCATCTATTCTTATTTCAAAATGTGCATGTGGTCCGGTTGAATAACCAGTTGAACCTACCTTTAGTACTACATCTCCTTGTGCAACTAAATCACCTAATTTTACAACTATCTCTGATCCGTGTGCATATAAAGTTTGAACTCCTCCTCCGTGATCTATTAATACCATATTGCCATAATATTTATTATACTCTGCTTTTGTTACAACTCCTGATGCTGCTGCTAAAAAATCTGTTCCAATTGTTGCACTTATATCTGTTCCTGTATGCAAACTATATAGTCCTGTTATTGGATGAGTTCTCATTCCATAAGGTGATGTTATTATTGTATGACCTGGTACTGGCCAAATCATATTTTCTCCTATGTAATCTTCTCCAAAGCTTTTGATTCCTGCCAATTTTCTTATTTCTACTTCTACTAAGGCCATCTGCATCTTGTATTCTTCAATTTCGCTTTGAATTTGCTTTTCTTGGTCTGTTAATCTAGATATATAGTATTCTCTAGATGCTTTAGTATTTTCTAAAATTTGACTTATACGTTGCTGTTCTTTTTTCTTAGCAATTATTTCTTCTTTTTGTTCTTCCAAATTTTGTGCAATTTGTTCGACTTCCTGCTTTTGCTTATTTGCTTCTTCAATTAAGTCCATATTATATTTCATTACTTCTGAAATTAGGAAATAATTAGAAACAAAATCTATTATATCTTTAGATCCTAGCAAAACATCTAGATATTGTAAATTGCCTTTTTCATACATGGTAACAAGAATATCTTCTGCTTGCTTATGTATTCTTTCATATTCTGCTTTTTTTATATTTAATTCTTTTTCTACACTATTAATATTTTTATTTAGTAGTTCTACATCATTATTTAGCTCATCTAACTTTTGCTGTGAGTTTTGCATATTGTTATCAATTTCTTGTACTTGTAATAAATTTTGTGAAACCTCGTCTTCCACTAGCTGAAGTCTTTCTGAATTTTCTGCAATTTGTTTATTTATTTCTTCTGCTTCAATTTGAAGTTCTTCTAATGATTTTTGTTCTGTTTCTTGCTCTACTACATTATCATCTTGAGAATTTTCTATGTTTTGTTCAGCATAAATACAAATACTATAGCTTAATAATGATATTATTAAAATAATACATAAAATTTTACGCATTTATTTATACCTTCCATTTGTTATTTAAACTTCTAAGTATTTTCTCATAGAAATGCTACTTCCTACAACACCTATGCCTATTCCTAATATTAAATAAACTGTTACTATAGAATTAAACATTTCTGCAAAGCTTACAACTGTTACTCCTAAGTTTCTTGAAGTTTCTGTGCTTGCAAAAACTGGCATTATTGCATTATATGCTAAACCTATTAAAAGTATAGTAATTGCTCCTGCAACAATTCCAATTATAATACCTTCTATAATAAATGGTAATCTTATAAAACCATTTGTTGCACCTACATATTTCATTATTGAAATTTCTTTTCTACGAGCATGTACTGTAAGTTTTATTGTATTTGATATTATAAATATTGATATTACTATTAAAAGTACTAATAGCACAATAGTTACAAGTCTAATTCCTTTAGCAACACTTATTAAAGTACTTACTGTTCGATTTGCATTAGTTATACTTTTTACATTAGGTAATTGCATTATTTGATCTTGAACTTGTAAATTTAACTCTAGGTCAGTTAATGTTAATGTATATGCTTTTGGTAAAGCATTTGACTCCCAAGTATCTAATACATATGCGCTATTTCCAAACCATTCTTTTAGTGTATTTAAGGCATCTTCTTCTGATTTTAATTCTACACTGTCAGGGTTAACTCCTTCGATTTTCTTTATTTCTTCTCCAAGAGTCTTTATATCGTCTTCTGTAGCAGTTTTTTCAATATTTACTCTAATTGCTTGTTCATCTTTTAAATCGTTTACAAAAGAGTTTATATTTTGTCCTAATGCAAAAAATATTCCAAAGATAAACATAGTTGCACACATTGTTCCTAAAGACGCTATAGTTGATTTTTTATTTTTAAATACACTTCTAAATCCCTCTTTTATTAAATAATTTAATACATTATACTTCACAGTTATAACCACCTTTTTTATCATCTCTTACTATTTCGCCATTATTAATTTGTATAACTCTTTTTTTCATTTTATCAACAATATCTTTTGCATGTGTTGCTACAACTACAGTTGTTCCTCTTAAGTTTATATCATTTAATAAATTCATAATTTCCCAAGCAGTATCTGGGTCTAAGTTTCCTGTAGGCTCATCTGCTATAAGCATTGATGGATTATTAACTAAAGCTCTCGCTAAAGCTACTCTTTGTTGCTCTCCACCTGATAATTCATTTGGGTACATTTTTGCTTTTCCACTTAATCCCACTAAAGAAAGCACCATTGGCACTTGTCTTCTTATATGACGTGGTGTTGCCCCAACTATGTACATTGCAAATGCTACATTATCATAAACTGTCTTATCTGGAAGTAATCTAAAATCTTGAAATACTACTCCCATACTTCTTCTTAAAAATGGAATTTTGTTTGGTTTTAAAAAAGTAGTATCTTTTCCATTAATTATTATATTGCCTGAAGTTGGTTCTTCTTCTTTTAATATTAATTTTATTAAGGTTGATTTACCACTTCCAGAAGATCCTACTAAAAACGCAAATTCTCCTTTTTCTATTGTAAAATTAGCATTCTTAACAGCTTCTGTACCAGTAGTATATGTTTTATTTACATTTCTAAATTCAATCATTTTTATATTTTGTTGTAACTATACAACATTTTCTCCTTTCATAGTCATTGGTCACAATTTTAATCAATTTAATCATAACAATAAAATAAGTTTTTTGCAATAGTAAAAGCATGAAAAAAAGATAGAAATTTTTGTCTTTTTTTCATTTTCTATCTTTTTAATAATTTTTTCGTTATTTATTAATGTATATTAACTATTTTTGCACAAAATTATATTATTCCCCTATAAATTTTTCTATTATATCTATGATATTGCTGTCTTCATCTTTTTTATAAATTGTAGGCTCAAACTCTTGAAGTTTATTTAAAGCTTGTGATAAATCTTCCACATTTTTTACAGGAATTACATAACCCTTTCTTGCAAATATTTCTATTGTTTCTACTTGATGATCATTTACATGTTCATGATATTTTTTATATCGTGGAACAGCTATTACTTTTTTACCCTTTTGATTAGCTGTTACCATTGAGCCAACTCCACCATGTGAGATTACAAAATTAGCCTTTTCGATTAATTTATCTAACTCTACTTTAGGAATCGTGCTTAAAACTTTAATTTGTTGTTTCTTAGTTTTTGGCTCAAATTTCGTATAACCTGCTTGTATTATAACTTCTTCATTTATATTACCATTTTCTACATTTTTTTCTATTTCTTCTAATAATCTGTGGAAACTATTATTTTGAGTTCCTAGTAAAACTAATATCATTATTTTCTCCTTTTAATAAATTGATCCTCCATATACAGCTCTTGGGTATACCTCTAGCATTTCTTTCCATTGAACTATAAATAAGTCTGCTATCGGGTAAATAAGCTTTCCTGTTGCTGTTTTTCTGTTTACATTTGCTATTGTTTCTATATAAATAATTTTGCTTCCAAATAATTTTCCTAAATAGCACATTGGTCCTGCTGTGTGGGTTCCGGTTGTAACTATATATTTAGGTCTTATTTTAAAATATAAATATATGGTTTTTAAGCACAAATATAAATATTTAAAAATATATGTAAATAATTTGCTTCTTGTCCCATAAGGTAGATAATCTATTCTTTCTTTATATTCTTCTTTTAAGCTAATATTTGCCTTATCTTTTTCAGTTATAATATGATAATCATATTTTTGAAATAATGGTTTTAATTGCATAAGCTCGTTTAAATGACCACCTGTACTTGATATAAATAAGACCTTTTTCATACTTATACCTTCTCCTTCTTACATTTGTAACTAACTTTGCTGAATATGTCTTCCCATGTTGCAAAGCCCATAAATTTATCTTCTATTCCATAACACTCTATATTTATATCTTGCATAGAAGAATTTTCTGCTATTAATTCTTTTACTTCGCTTCCAAGACCGCCAATTAAACAATTATCTTCTAGCGTTATTACATCTCTAGTTTTTGATATAGATTTTCTAACTGTTTCTTTATCAAATGGCTTTAAAAATCTAGCATTTATTACTTCTGCTTGAATATTTTCTTCTTTTAGTTTTTGTGCTAACTCCATAGCACTTGATACAGTTTTGCCTATTCCTATTATAGTTATATCTTTTCCCTCTTGCAATACCTCTGCCTTACCAAGCATAACTTCATCATGTTTTGTAAATGCTTCCTCTGACTCTTTTCCTCTAGGATATCTTATAACTACTGGCGTACCTAAATTTACTGCAAATTTAAGCATTTGTTCTAATTCTTTAAAATCTTTTGGAGCTAAAATGGTTAAGTTTGGTATTATTTTGAAAAATGACATATCAAATGCACCATGGTGCGTTTCTCCATCTGCTCCTACTAAACCTGCTCTATCTACACACATTACTACAGGTAGATTTTGCAAACATATATCATGAATTACTTGGTCATAAGCTCTTTGATAAAAAGAAGCATATATTGGAACAACTGGTATCATTCCTTCTTTTGCAAGACCTGCTGCTAGTCCTAAAGCATGTTGTTCAGCAATTCCTACATCAAAAAATCTTGTAGGAAATCTATGACTAAATTCTTTAAGTCCTGTTCCATCTTTCATTGCTGCTGTGATAGCAACAATCTTATCATTTTTTTCTGCAAGTTTTATCAATTTATCTCCAAATACTTTTGAATAATCTTTAGCTTTTTGAGTTTTACTTTTACCAGTTTTCAAATCAAATGAACCAGTTGCATGAAATTTATCTGGATTTTGCTCTGCTATTTTATAGCCTTTTCCCTTTTTTGTTAATACATGTATTAATACTGGCTTATCAACTTGCTTACTTAATTCTAGTATACTTTCTAATTTTTCTATATCATGCCCATCTACTGGCCCTAAATAAGTAAAACCTATATCTTCAAAGTACATTTTAGGAATTATTAATTGCTTTACGCCTCTTTTAATTCTTTGTACAACTTTAACGAAAAATGGCCCTACTTTAGGTATTTTACCTATTATAGCTTTTAATTTTATATTGGTTCTGGAATATAGCTTTTTTGTTCTTAATTTGCTTAAAAGCATATTTACTCCACCAACATTTTTTGAAATACTCATCTCGTTGTCATTTAAAATTACAATTATTTTTGAATTACTGCTGCCTGCATCATTTAGTGCCTCTAACGCCATTCCTCCTGTAAGCGCACCATCTCCAATTACAGCTATAATATTGTTCTTTTGTTTTTTTAAATCTCTTGCTCTTGCCATTCCAAGTGCAACAGAAATAGAGGTACTGCTATGTCCTGTATTAAAACAGTCTGCCTCTGATTCATTTATTTTTGGAAAACCTGCTATTCCTTCTTTAGTTCTAATTTTTTTAAATTGTTCTTTTCTTCCTGTTAAAATTTTATGTGTGTAAGTTTGATGTCCAACATCCCATATTATTTTGTCTTCTGGGACGTTAAAAACACTATGAAGTGCAATAGTTAATTCTACAACTCCTAAATTAGATGCGAGGTGTCCTCCATTTGTTGATATTGTTTCTAATATATAATCACGTATTTCATCTGCTAGTTTTTTCTTTTGTGCTATATCTAATTTTTTTAAATCTTGTACTCCATTTATTTGTTCTAACATTTTATTCCCTTCTTTATATGTTTTCGGACTTATTATATCAGATATATTTGGTTTTTTAAAGTATTTATTCTATCTTTTTTAACATATTACGATATTAAATCTATTTTAATACCTCATTTAATACTGCAGATAAATATTTTACGCTATTTATACTTTGATCTAGAGTATTGCCTGTTGATCCAACCTCTATTATGCAAGCTGCTTTTCCTAAATGCTGATTATATCTTGAATTTCTTAAAATTATTGGTTTAAATAGACCCGGATATAATTCATTTGCTTTTTGTTGTACTTCTACCGCAAATTGCAAGTTTTGTTGCCAATTTGGATGCCATAAACCTCCTCCATTTGTTCCAATTACAAACATTAATTGTGATGCATAATCTTCCCCAATTTTTACTGTTGGTGCATAATCTGGTCTACTTCCAATAGCATCACGATGTAAATCTATAATAATATCACTTGGTGTTGTTTCTAAAATTTTTTCTACTGTTTTTAATGACCTGTTATATGAGCCTGTATATGCAGGATAATCATGATAAGTTGTATCATGCACTACAGAATAACCATATCCTTGTAAATATTTTGTAAATTCTGTTCCAACTCTTACTACTGAAAAATTATTATCTGTCGTTCTAAAATTTCCTGTTGGAACATATTGATAATTTTCGCTAGATGTATAGCTCTCACATGTATGGGTGTGAAAAATTAAAACATTATTGCTTACCTCTATTCTTTGCGACAACATATCTTGTGTGAGTTCAAAACTTGTTTCATTTTTTATTTTAACTCCATTGCATTCTACATTATAGGCATCTGCCAATGGGTTTTGAGTTACTACTTGGGTAGTTACTCCAAAACTTTCTATGTTTTGATTAACTTGCTCATTCCCATTAGTTTGATTATTATTATCTACTTGAGTTTCGTTTTCTTCATTACTAGTAGTTATATTTTGCTGTTCTTGACTTGTAGAACTATTAGGAACATAAGCTATTTTTTGTTCTCCTTTAAACATTGCAAGTTCTACTTTTAAAAGTTCTCCTAATATATCATTTTCGTTAATTTTATCTTCCTCATTATTATTAAGCTCATGATTTGTTTCTTTAATGGCTGGTATTGTCTCATCTAAACATATTAATAAGCTTGTATGCATTATCTCTGATACTTTTTCGTTAAGAACAAGCTTACTTTTTTCGTCATTATTTAAATTTGAAAAATATCTAGTAACTAACATAACTAGACAAAGTGTAACTGTTATGCTTACTAGATATTTTAAACTGTCCTTTATATTTATTACTGCTATATTGAACATATATATCTCCTTATCTTAAGACCTATATTAAATGTATGCCAATTTTTTTGGCATATTACTTAATTGTTCTAAATTATAAATTTCACTTACCTTTCCTTTTTCTTCTGTACTTAAAGCAATTATTTTTTGTATTATATTTTCTTCTATAAGTGAATTTAATTCTATATTTCTTTTTACCTCTTCAATATTTTTGGCATGTGCTGTAAAAATTCCTTTAACTCCTGAACAAATTGCTGTTTTTATAGCTTGTACGTCTTCTATTCCGCCAATTTCATCACAAGCTATTATTTGTGGTGACATGGAACGTATTAACATTTTCATTCCTAAAGCTTTTGGAATGTTACTCATAACATCTGTCATAATTCCTATATCGTTTTGTGGAGTTCCTTTATAACTTGCTGCAATTTCTCCTCTTTCGTCTATTACTCCTACAATTTTCGGAGTAAAATTAAAGTCCTTTATACCATTGCTTACATTTCTTATAATATCTCTTAAAATTGTTGTTTTTCCACATCCAGGAGGTGATATTATGAGAGTATTGTAGATATTATTTTCTTTCTCATTAATTATATATTTTATTATGTTTTTACTGCTATCTTTCTTTTGTCTTGCTATTCTAAAATTTAAACTTGATATGTAATTTATATTTTTTATTTTTTCGTCTATAACTGCTGTTCCTGTAAGCCCTACTCTATGTCCTCCTTTTATTGTGATAAAGCCTTCACAAATTTGATTTTTATATGAATAGATTGAATTTTCGCAGATTTGTTCAAATATTTCATTTACTTCTTCTATATTTATTATATGAGGTATCACCATTATTTCTTGTCCAATTTTTAAGGTTATTGGTCTATTTAACCTTATTCTTATTTCCTCAATAAATTCGTAAATCGCTGGACTGGTATTTTGAAATATTATTTCTTTTATATGATTTGGGAAATACTGCAAAACTGATTCTAATTCTTCCAACTTTTTCCTCCATATCAAAATAAAGACATATACTATAGTATATGTCTTTATTTTGAATTTTAGAACTTTATTCTTCTTGCATTTCTGCATTATGATATACATTCATTACATCATCTAAGTCTTCTAGTTTTTCTATTAATCTTTCCATTTTTTCTTGTGCTTGTTCATCTAAAGCTATTGTTGTTGATGGTATCATTTGAACTTCAGCCTCTAAGAAGGTTAGCCCTGCACTTTCTAGTTTTTCTCTTACCTCTGTAAAGTTACTTGGCTCTGCTGTTATTTCGTATACTTCATCTAATATATCAAAATCTTCTGCACCTGCTTCTAAAGCCATCATCATTAATTCTTCTTCATCTATGTTGGTTGAAGTTTTTTCTATTACTATTACACCTTTTTTGCTAAATAAATATGCTACACATCCATTAGTTCCTAAGTTACCACCAGCTTTATCGAATACATGCCTTACATCTGCTGCTGTTCTGTTTCTATTGTCTGTGCTTGCTTCTACAATTACAGCTACTCCGTTTGGTCCATAGCCTTCATATGTTATTTCCTCATATACAGCATTGCTTCCTTCTCCTGAAGCTTTCTTTATTGCATTATTTATAGTATCGTTTGGCATATTTGCTGCCTTACATTTTGCTATTACATCTTTTAATTTAGAGTTTCCAGCCGGGTCAGGTCCTCCTTGTTTTACTGCTATTAATAACTCTCTTCCTAATTTTGTAAATATTTTTCCTCTTGCTGCATCAGCTTTTCCTTTTTTTGCTTGAATGTTATGCCATTTTGAATGTCCTGACATGGTTAATTCCTCCTTTATTTTACAAGCTTTTTCTCTAAAGCTATAATTTCTCTTATTTTAGCACATTTTATTAATCTAGTCAATGTTAAAAATCCTTGCTTTTCCATCCTTTATGGTAACATCTTCTATTTCTAATAATTTTATCTTTTTATCAATTCCACCTGCATAACCTGTTAGACTCCCATCACTACCTATAACTCTGTGACATGGAATAATAATTCCTATTGGATTATGCGAAACAGCTCCTCCTATTGCTTGTGCAGACATAGTTTTTTTATTCATTTTTCTTGCTACTTCTTTTGCTATATCTCCATAAGTTATTACCTTTCCATATGGAATCTTACATAATAATTTCCATACTTCTACCCTAAACTCAGTTCCTTCTGGTTTTAAGTTAAGAACTTCTATAGATGGTTTTTGCTTTTTAAAATACTTATCTAACCATATTTTAGTTTCGTTAAAAATATCTAAATTTTCTTTTAATTCTAATTCTTGTTTTATATCTGATAAATAATGTTTTTGCCCTTCAAACCATAGACCAGTTAAATTTTTTCCATCACTTACTAATAATAATTTGCCTAATGGTGAATTATAATATGCCTTGTACATTTTTTTCTCCCAATAATTTTTAATAGAGAAGACTTAAGCTTTAAATCTTCTCTTTTTAATTATATAACTTTTTAGTCAACATTTATCATTTCATAATCTTTTGTTCCAAAACCAAGTTCTGATGAACTATCTATTGTATGTGTTCCATTTCTTGTTTCAACTCTTTCTAGAAAATGCTCTTTACCTGGATCATTTGAATTACGAACTAAATCAATACAAGCCTGATCTATTGCAACTGGATCAAGAGATGCTAAAATTCCAATGTCTTTCATACAAGGGTCTTCTGCTACAGAGCAACAATCACAGTCAACTGACATATTGCACATAACATTTATAAATGCCATATTTCCTTTAAAATATTTGACTACACTAGATGCTGCATCTGCCATAGATTCCAAGAATTTATTTTGCTCTGCTACATAATCCCATAATTTATGTTGGTCCTTTTTTTGACCTGCAGTATGAATCCATGTTTTACCTGCCGTTGAAGCACAACCAATTGATAATTGTTTTAAGGCTCCACCATAGCCACCCATAGGATGTCCCTTAAAATGTGATAGTACTAGCATTGAGTCATAATTTGCCATATCCTTTCCTACAAAGTTTTCTTTAATTACTTTTCCATTAGGAATTTCAAGTACTAAATCTTCGCCTTCTGCATCCATAAGGTCAACATCAAAATATGTTGTCCATTTATGCTCGTCTAATAATTTTTTGTGTTTATCTGTATAGTTTCTTTCACCTTCATAAGCAGTATTACATTCAACTATTGTTCCATTAACATACTCTATCATTGGTCTCATAAATTCTGGGCGTAAATAGTTTTGGTTTCCAGCTTCTCCTGAATGAACTTTTACAGCAACTTTACCTGGTAATTCTTTTCCTAATACTTTGAACATTTTAACCACATTTTCTGGGGTTATTTCCTTACAAAAATAAACTTTCGCTCTTTCCATTTTAAATCATCCTTGCATAATTATATTTAGGTTTTTAATAACGGTTTTACCTATAAACCTATATAAGCATCTTATATTTTTTATATCATTTTACTTTGCTCTAATCAATAGTTTTTGCAATTTTTTACCAAATATGTGAAAGTTTTGTGAATTTTAGCACTCTAGTATTGACTTTGCTAAAAGTCGATGTATAATATATCTGTAAAAAGTAAAAAATACTTTTTATATGTGCTACCAAAAGGTGTCAACACATAAAAAGAAAAGGAGTTGATTTATATGATGTTAATACCTAAAAGGAAAAATGAATTTGATTTGCTTGATGAAATGTTTAGAGACCCATTTTTTACAGGTGAAGAAAGCAGAATAATGAGAACAGATATTAAGGAAAAAAATGACAAATATCTAATTGATATTGATTTACCTGGCTATCAAAAAGAAGATATTAAAATAGAAATTGAAGATGGTTATTTAAACATTCATGCTACAACAAATTCTAACAAAGAAGAAAAAGAGGATGGAAGATTCGTACGTAAAGAAAGATATGTTGGCGAATGTTCAAGAAGTTTCTATGTTGGCGAAGACATTAAACAAGAAGATGTAAAAGCTTCATTTAGAAATGGTACTTTAGAATTAGAAATACCAAAAAAAGAAAAACAAGAAAAATTGCCTGAAAAAACTTATATACCAATAGATGATTAATAATAAATAGTTAAAAAAGAAGATAATTATTAATATTATCTTCTTTTTGTATTATTTAAAAAAAATTATTCTAACTCAAAAGCACCTGTATATAGTTTATAATATTGGCCTTTTTGAGCAATTAAATCTTCGTGATTTCCTCTTTCTATTATTCTTCCATGGTCTAAAACAATTATTGCTTTAGAATTTCTAACTGTTGAAAGTCTATGAGCTATTACAAATACAGTTCTGCCTTCCATCAATTTATCCATTCCGTCTTGTACTATTTTTTCTGTTCTTGTATCTATGCTTGAGGTTGCTTCATCAAGAATCATTACTGGTGGATCACAAAGTGCACACCTTGCTATTGCTAAAAGTTGTCTTTGTCCTTGAGATAGACTTGCACCATCTCCAGAAAGTTCTGTATCATAACCTTTTGGAAGTCTCATAATAAAGTCATGTGCATTTGCAAGCTTTGCTGCTTCATATACTTCTTCATCTGTTGCATCATCACGACCATATTTGATATTTTCTTTAATTGTGCCAGTGAAAAGGTTTGTATCTTGAAGTACCATACCAAGTGATAATCTTAAATCATCTTTTTTGATTTTGTTTATATTTATTCCGTCATATCTAATTTTTCCATCTTCGATATCATAAAAACGATTTATTAAATTAGTAATAGTTGTTTTTCCTGCTCCTGTTGCACCTACAAACGCAATCTTTTGTCCAGGTTTAGCATATAAGCTTATGTCATGTAATACTATTTCATTTTCTTCATAGCCAAAATCTACATCAAAAAATTCGATATGTCCTTCTAATTTAACATATTCTAGTCTGCCGTCTGAGTGTGGATATTTCCAAGCCCATTTTTCTGTTCTTTCAGTAGTTTCTACAAGTTTTCCATTTTCTTCTTTTACATTAACTAATGAAACATAACCATCATCTTTTTCTGGCTCTTCATCCATAAATTCAAATATTCTTTTTGCTCCTGCAATTGCCATAACTATTGAGTTTAATTGGCGAGAAACCTGATTTATAGGTCTTATAAATGTTCTACTTAATTGTAGAAAGGCAACTATTAAACCTACTGAAACATTTCCTATTCCTTTAATTGCAAGAATTCCTCCAACCATTGCAAGTAATGCATAAAGTGTATTTCCTAAGTTTCCATTTACTGGTCCTATACAGTTTACAAATTTGTTTGCATTATAAACATTTTGTGATAATTCTTCGTTTAATTTATCAAATCGCTCTTTTGCTCTATCCTCATAGCAAAATACTTTTACAACTTTTTGTCCATTTATCATTTCTTCTATATAACCATTTAAATTACCAACAGCCTGTTGTTGCTTCATAAAGTAATTTCCGCTTCTTGATGTCATAAATTTAGTTACTAATAATATTATTCCCAAAAATGCAAGAACAACTAGAGTTAAGTAAATATTTGTTACAATCATTGCAATAAATATTACAACTATTGTTGTAACAACTGAAAACATTTCTGGTATGCTTTGAGATATCATCTGACTTAATGTGTCTGTATCATTTGTGTAACGACTCATTATATCACCGTGAGAGTGTGTATCAAAATATTTTATAGGTAATCTTTGCATTTTTACAAACATCTCATCACGAATTTTCTTTAAAGTTCCCTCAGATGCTTTTACCATTAGTCTTGTTGATAAAAAGCTTGATAATACTCCAACTGAATAAATTATAATCATTGTTACAACTGCTTTCATAAGAGATGTATAAACAGGGTTTTGAACACCTACAAGAGGTACTATGTAATCATCTATCAAAGTCTGTAAATATAGGTTTGCTGCAACTGATGAAGCTGTGCTAACTAAAAGGCTAATAACTACTAGGAATAGTCTTAATTTATAATCTTTAATTAGATATTTTAAAGTTCTTCCTAAAACTTTAAAATCTATTCTAGCTCTTTTCTTATTTTCCATTATTCTTCCTTGCCTCCTTTTACTTGTGAATAGTATACATCTTGATATATTTCATTAGAAGCAAGTAGTTCTTCGTGTGTTCCTATTGCATTTATTTGACCATTATCTAGAACTATTATTTTATCTGCATCTTCAACTGATGAAATTCTTTGAGCTATGATAATTTTAGTTGTATTTGGGATACTTTCTCTAAATGCTTTTCTTATTAAACTATCTGTTTTTGTATCTACTGCACTTGTAGAGTCATCTAGAATAAGTATTTTAGGTTGTTTTAAAAGTGCTCTTGCAATACAAAGTCTTTGTTTTTGTCCTCCAGATACATTTGTTCCACCTTGTTCTATGTAGGTATCATAACCCTCTGGGAAAGTTTTTATAAATTCATCTGCTTGCGCTAGTTTGCAAACATTTTCTATTTCTTCATCTGTTGCATCTTCTTTACCCCAACGCAAATTTTCTTTTATTGTTCCTGAAAATAATTCATTTTTTTGTAATACCATTGCGACTTGTTCTCTTAAAGCCTTGATATCATAATCTCTAACATCTATTCCACCAACTTTTAAAGAGCCTTTTGTTACATCATAAAGTCTAGGTATTAATTGGACAAAAGTAGATTTTGAAGAACCTGTTCCACCAATTATTCCAACAGTTTCTCCTGAATTTATTTTTACATTAATATTTTTTAAGCATAACTTGTTTTCATCATCTACATAGCTAAAATCTACATTTTCAAAAGATATAGAACCATCTTTTACTTCTTCTATTGGTTTTTCTTTGTTAGTTAATGTACTTTTTTCATCCATAAGTTCTACTATTCTTTCTCCTGATGCTCTTGAAATCATAATTGTAACAAGTACCATTGAAAGCATCATTAAAGACATTAGTATCTGCATTGAATATGATATTAAGCTTGTAAATTCTCCTGTAGTTAAATTGTTTGCAACAATTTCTCTTCCTCCAAACCATGAAATAAGTACAATTATTGTTGCTACAGTAAATTGCATTAGTGGACTATTTAAAGCAACTATTCTTTCTGCTTTTGAAAATTCTTTATATATTAATTCAGATGTTTTATTAAATTTTTCTATTTCTTTATCTTGTGTAACAAAAGATTTTACTACTCTTACTCCTCTTACATTTTCTTGAACTGTATTGTTAAGCTTATCATATATCTTAATTGCACGTTCAAATATTGGATGTGCAGTTGTCGCAATAAAATAAAGTCCTAAGCCTAATAATGGTACTGCTACTAAAAATATCAATGCAAGTTTTATGTTTATTACAAATGCCATTATTAATGAGAATACTATCATGAGTGGTGCTCTTACCGCCATTCTTATTATCATTTGAAATGCCATTTGAATATTGTTTATGTCAGTTGTATGTCTTGTTACAATACTTGAAGTAGAAAATTTATCTATGTTTGCAAAAGAAAAGTCTTGCACATTATAATAAATTTTCTTTCTAACATTTTTTGCAAAGCCTGCTGTTGCTTTTGCTGAATAATCTCCTGATTTTACTCCAGTATATATTGCTAAGAATGAACATATAATTAGTAAAATTCCTATACTAATTACTGTTTTTGTATCTCCTTTATTTATTCCATTATCAATCAAAAATGCCATTAAAAATGGTATTATAACGTCAAATGCACATTCGAAGCCTACGAATACTGGAGTTAAAATGGTTTCTTTTTTGAATTCTCCAATACATTTTGCTAATTTTCTAATCATTTTTTCCTCCTTACGCATATTCATATATGTATTATATAATATTTTTAAAATAATGTTTTTATTTTTCTAATTAAATATTGACTTCCTCCTGAAGTTCTACCATCTTCTACCATGCTAATAACAAGTAATTGATTATTATTATCATCTGCAGTAACGCAGTTAAACCATGCTAACGTTTCTGCTTGTTCTCCTTTTGCAGATTTTAATTCTGCTGTTCCTGTTTTTCCAGCAATTGTTCTACCATTTACTCTCATCGCTTTTGCTGTACCTTCTTGATTTTCTATTACTTGTATCATGTCATCTTTTATTATGTTTGCTGCTTCTTTTGTAAATGCCCCTTCTACTAAATACTGTGTTTGAGCGTTCTCATTTTTTTCTATATAAGGTTTTATCATATTTCCATCATTTACAAATGCAGAATATATTGATGCCATATGTATTGGGTTAACAAGAATTTGTCCTTGCCCATATCCACTATCAGCTAGTAATGTTTCTTTATCTATATCCCCTGAATTTGAAAATTGAGATTTTGATGCTGATAGAATAAAATCAATACTTTCACCAAATTTTAATTTCTTTAACCCATTTATAAAGTTGTTTTTTCCTATTTTTAAGGTTGCCTGTGCAAAATATATATTATCTGAATGTATTATAGCATTTCTTAAATTTTTTGCTCCATTATAAGCTGTAAGTGTTGTTATTTTGTAGTCTCCCCAACTATTATCTTTTTGCCAACTTAAGCCTTCATAAGAAAATGTGTCATTTTCGCTTAATGAATTGGTTGTTAATCCTATTGCACCTGTTACAGGCTTAAATGTTGATCCTGGGCACCATGTTTGCAAAAATCTAGCAAGCATTGGTGTATTTTGATTTTGGTTTATTTCATTCCATTCATTTTGAGTCATACCAAGTATAAATTTATTAGGATCATATGAAGGTGTACTTACTAGTGCTAGCAATTCACCTGTTTTTGGATGCATTACTACGAAGAAACCTTTATTATCTTTGATTTCATTATATAATTTTGTTTGTATATTAGCATCTATGGTTAATGTTATTTTTTCGCCGTCTTTAGGCTCTTTTTTGGCTATATCTGCTTTTCTATTTCCGTCTTTATCCTCAATATATATTTCTACTCCAATTTCTCCTTTTAGTCTTTCTTCATATTGTTTTTCTAACCCTGCCTTTCCTATTACAGAATTAGCATTATAACCCTTGTCTTTATTTTTTTCTAGTTCTTCTGCTGTTATATTTTGAACATAGCCTACTAAATGTGCTGCACTTTCGCCTAAAGGGTAAGTTCTTGAAGAAACTGTTGAGATTTTTACTCCCGGTATTTGAAGCAATTTTTGTTTTAGCTCGGTTTCATTATATGAAACTTTTTTTAGCGGCACAAATGTGTTGTCTTTTACCCAAGAAGCTGATAAGCTTTTTTCTATTGATTCTGTAGTTATTCCTAATAATTCTGCTACTTTGGCAATGTTTTCATCTTTGTTTTCTCCAATTTTTCCTGGAACAAGCCCTATTGATGATACTTTTCCTTCTCCTGCTAAAAGAGTTCCATTTTTATCATATATTTCTCCTCTACTAGGCTCTGAGGTTTTTACTTTTACTTTATCTGTAGCATCTAACTGTGGAAAAATTAAATTTGGCCACCAATCTATTAAATAACCTTTCTTCTTGTCTTTAATTAAGTTAACTGTTTTAGAAAAAGTTATATTGCCTGCTTTTGTTTCCATTGAAGAATTGTATGAAATTTTACATTCATCATCTGCTTCTTCTATGCTTGTTATTTCTATTTGCATATTAGACATTTCTATTCCTTGGTAAATGTTTTTATTCCTTTCTAGAAAGTCTTCTTTAGAAATAGATTGTTTTGCATCTTCTGTTAACATGTCATAGTTTTCTTCATATTTTTCCTCGTTAAGATTTGATATGTAAGATTTCCATATTTCTTCTGGATTTATTTTCTTTTTGCTATTTTGTACTAATATTACTGCTGATACTATAATTATCACAACTACTATTACTGCTACGATTCCTATTAATAGTTTTTTGTTCATTTATTTTCCTCTTTTCTTTTTTCCTTCATAATTTACCGAATAATATGTTATCACATTAAAGGTTAATTATCAATAATATGGATGCCTCTTTTTTAAAAATAACGCTCATTTTAATGAGCGTTATTTTAATACTTTATATAATTTTTATTTTTCTACCAACTTTTCTATTTTTTCATATAAATCTGGTTTAGCTTTTTTTAAATTTACTATTTTTAATGTTTTTGCATCTGACCACGCAAGAGTTGTAGTTCCAACATTTATTAACTTTTTATCTTTATCATAAATATCATATTGTACTGTAAATTTTACTGGTGTTAATTCTATAATTTTTGTTCTAATCTCTATCTCTTGATTGTAATATGCAGGTCTTTTGTATTTACAATTTAATTCTACAAGAGGTGTCATTATTCCCTGCTTTTCGATTTCGTCATATCTTAAACCTACTTCATTTAAGAATTCTGTTCTTGCTTGTTCATACCATATAGCATAAACAGAATGATGTATAATTCCCATTTGATCTGTTTCTGCATATCTTGGGACTATTTTTGTTATTCCTACCATAATAAATTTCCTTTCTTTATAAAATATTTTTTAGATGGTCTCTTATTTTGTTTGCACTCCTTTTAATACTCTAAGTGAATTAATTATAGCAATTATTGAAACACCAACATCTGCAAAAACAGCCTCCCACATAGTAGATATTCCAAGTGCACTTAGTATTAAAACTAATATTTTTACAAAAATAGCAAATATAATATTTTCTTGTACTATTCTCATTGTTTTTTTAGATAATTTAATGGCTTTTGCTATTTTAGAAGGTTCATCAGTCATAATAACTGCATCTGCTGCTTCTATTGCTGCATCTGAGCCTAAGCCTCCCATAGCAATTCCTATATCTGAAATAGCTAATACTGGAGCATCATTTATTCCGTCTCCTACAAATATTAACTTTCCTTTTTCGCTTTTTTGTTTTAACAATTCTTCTACCTTTTGCACTTTTTCATCAGGTAGTAGCTCTGCATACACTTTTTCGATTTGTAATTTTTTTGCTACCTCTTCTCCGATATTTTTTCTGTCCCCTGTTAACATAACGTTTCTATGTATGCCCATCTTTTTTAATTCTTGTATTGTTTTTAAAGAATCATCCTTTATTTTATCTGCAATTAGTATGCATCCTGCATATTCGTTATTAATAGCTACATATACAGCTGTACCAATTTCATCACATTTTTTATAATTTATTTTTTTCTCTTGCATAAGTTTTTCATTACCAACTAGAATTGATTTTCCTTCAAAATTTGCCCCTATTCCTTGTCCTGCTATTTCATGAGTGTCTGTAACTAATGAATTATTTATATCTTTGTTATAAGCTCTTTTTATTGAACTTGCTATCGGATGATTTGAAAAACTTTCAACATGTGCTGCTATTCTTATTAATTCTTCATTTGTAGTATTTGCCGAGTCTACTTTTTGAACTTCAAAAACACCTTTTGTTAATGTTCCTGTTTTATCAAAAACAACTACCTCAGTTTTTGATAAAGCTTCTAAATAATTACTTCCTTTTATTAGTATTCCCATTTTTGAAGCTCCACCTATACCTCCAAAAAAGCTAAGTGGAATAGATATTACTAATGCACATGGACATGATACAACTAAAAATGATAATGCTCGATATAGCCAAGCTACAAAAGTTTGATCTTTTAGTATTAGTGGTGGCAATATTGCCAATACTACCGCTATAATAACTACTATTGGCGTATAATATTTTGCAAATTTCGTAATAAAATTTTCTGATTTAGATTTTTTGCTACTTGCATTTTCTACTAAATCTAATATTTTATTAACTGTTGATTCTCCAAATTCTTTTGTTACTTTTATTTTTAAAAGTCCATTTTGATTTATAAATCCGCTTAAAATTTCTTCTCCTACTTCTATTTTTCTTGGAACAGATTCACCAGTTAACGCGGAAGTATCTAGCATTGATTCTCCCTCTACTACTATTCCATCTAATGGTACCTTTTCGCCAGGCTTTACAACTATTATATCTCCTATTTTGATTTCTTCTGGTGAAACTTTTTCTATTGTTTCACCTTTTGATAAATTTGCATAATCTGGTCTTAAGTTCATTAAACTTGATATTGATTTTCTTGATTTATCTACGGCATAGCTTTGGAATAATTCGCCAACTTGATAAAATAACATTACTGCTACTGCCTCTGGAAACTCTCCTATTGCAAAGGCTCCTAGTGTTGCAACTGTCATTAAAAAGTTTTCATCAAATACCTTTCCTCTTAATATATTTCTTATGGCTTTTTTTATAATTTCTGTTCCAACAATTAAATAGCTTAAAATATATATTATATTATTAACCCAAACATTTTTAAATTTGATAATTAATGCTAGTGCGAATAATATAAATGCAATTATGATTTTGTTTCTTCTTTTTTTCATATGTTCCCCCTATATTTCTTCTAAAGTTGCATCTGGTTCTTCTTTCTTTATTACTTTTCTTATTTTCTTCATTACTTCTTCCTTATTTTGCTCATCATATTCTAATACCATTCTTTCAGACATAAAGCTGATTGATGCATTTTGTACTCCTTCAACTTTATTCAAAGCATTTTCTAATTGTGCTGCACAGTTTGCACAATCTATTCCTTTTATTTTAAATGTACTTTTCATATTTTTATCCCCCATTTTAAATTTATTATATTTTACTTTTTGTCTATTTTTTTAATACTACGCTAACTTTTACTTTCTATGTTCGATATGTTCTATTCCAACTTCAAATACTTCTTGAACATGCTCATCATCTAACATGTAATATACTTCTTTTCCTACTCTTCTACATTTAACTATTCCACTTCTTCTTAATATTCCTAATTGATGTGATATTGATGATTTGCTCATTCCTAGAACATTTGCAATGTCACATACACACATTTCATTTTGATCTAATGCAAATAATATTCTTGCTCTTGTAGTGTCACCTAATATTTTGAAAAATTCTGCTAATTTATTAAATAAATATTCATCTGGCATCTTACTTAATGTTTTTTTTACTATTTCTTCATGAATTATATTACAATCACATATAAACTCGTTTTTTGACATTTTGGCCTCCTTTTTTGGCGTCATCAGTTGAATAGTTGTTCAACTGTTATTTATATTATATGCAAATAAAATTTTTTTGTCAATGAATTTTTTTATTTTTTTTATTTAAAATGCAAGTTTATATATTTCTTTTTCAAAAACACCCCTTTTCTACAAGCTAGCATTATAATTTTACATAAAAATAAAATGCTAGCTTGTAGAAAAGCCCTATTTTTAAAAAGAATAATATTTATAGCAGAGGAATTTTTATTTTAATTTTATTTGACGAAAAAAGAACTAAGCATTTTTACTAGCTTAGCTCTTTTTTAATATTAAAATATTATTTAACAATTTTTCCTCCGCCAAGTACAATGTCATCTATGTAAAACACTGCTGACTGACCTGGCGTTATTGCTCTTTGTGGCGTATCAAATACAACTTTTATATTATTTTCATCTTGTTTTATTTTTGCTTTTGCAGATTTTGTAGAATATCTCGTTTTTACTTCTACTTCTAACCAATCGTTTATTTCATCTACCAATAATAAATTTACATCAGTAACAAGTATTTCTTGTGTATATAGTTCTTGCTCTTCTCCAACAATTACTTCATTTTTTTCTTTATTAAAGCCTAATACAAATAATGGCGCTTTATAAGAAATTCCAAGTCCTTTTCGCTGACCTATTGTATAATTGTAAAGTCCAGTATGTTTGCCTAAAATTTCTCCTTTTGCATCTACAATGTTTCCTTCTTTTGGTTTTATATTAGAATTTGTTTCTAAGAATTTTTTATAGTTGCCATCTGGTACAAAACATATGTCTTCACTATCTGGCTTATTTGCTATTTTTAAATTGTTTTGCTTTGCAATTTCTCTAATTTGCTCTTTGTTTTCAAAATCTCCAAGAGGAAAAACTATATGTTCTAATAATTCTTTTGGAATACTCCATAAAACATAGCTTTGATCTTTCTTTCCAACATTAGATTTTTTTAATACCCATCTACCATATTTTTCGCTATATTCTGTTTTAGCATAATGCCCTGTAGATATGTAATTACATCCTAGCTCTTTAGCTTTTTCATACATAAAACCAAATTTCATGTATTTATTACATTCTATGCATGGATTTGGTGTTTTACAGTTTGCATAACAATCTATAAAATCTTGTATAATATTTTTTCTAAATTGTTCTTTGCAGTCATAAGTAAAATGTGGTATTCCTATCAAATTGCATACATTTTTTGCATCAATATATGTATTTGTATTGCAACAACTGCTTCCTGCAAATAGTTCTAATGTTGTTCCTATTACTTCATATCCTTGTTCTTTTAGGAGCAGAGCTGAAACACTGCTATCAACACCTCCACTCATGCCTAATAGTACTTTTTTGTTTTCCATCTTTTCTTCCTTTTTAGTGGCAACAATTTATTTTTCCTTTACCACCGTTTTCATTTTTATTTAACATATCTTCTAATGTATGCCAAGCAAGTAATGCACATTTTACTCTTGCAGGCATATTAGATACATTTCTAAATGCTATAGCATCTTCTAATTTCTTTAAGTCTTCCTCATTTGTGGTTTCTCTTTTTATCATTTCTATAAATGTCTTTATAATTTCTTTTGCATCTTCTACTGTTTTTCCTCTTAATGTATCAATCATTATAGATGTTGATGCTTGTGATATAGCACATCCATGTCCAGTAAATGCCATGTCTTCAATTATATTTCCATTTAGTTTTAATTCTAGCGTAATTTCATCCCCACAATTTGGGTTATGACCAATTTCTGAATAATCAGCATTTTCTAATTTCTTTTTATTGTAAGAATTCATGCTGTGTTCCATTATTAATTCATTGTATACATCGTTTGAGTCTTCCATTCTAAATTTGACCTTTCTATTAGTTTAAAATTAACTAAGTTTTATATATTTTTTAAACATTGAATATGCTTTATTTAAAGCATTTACTAATTTGTCTACATCTTCTTTAGTATTATAAAAATAAAAGCTTGCTCTACATGTTGAATCTATACCTAAAAATCTCATAAGTGGCTGTGCACAATGATTTCCAGAGCGCACACATACACCTTCCCCATCTAAAATACTTGCAACATCATGTGGGTGTACTCCTTTGATATTAAAAGATATTACACTTGAATGATTTTGTTTGTTTGGTGTCATGTATAAAGTTAAATAGTCTAGCTTTGAAAGCTCCTGTTTTGCATAATCAAGAACTTCTTGCTCCATTTTTTGAATGTTTTCATAACCAATGTTTTCTATATAGTCTATTGCTGCTCCTAGGCCAACTACTCCCTCTACATTTTGAGTTCCCGCTTCGAATTTATTTGGAAGTGGTGCAAATGTTGTATCTTGCTCATAAACATATTCAATCATATCTCCACCCATTAAAAAAGGAGTCATATTATTTAATAATTCTTTTTTTCCATATAGTACACCTATTCCTAATGGTGCTAACATTTTATGTCCTGAAAAGACTAGAAAATCTGCATCTAAGTCTTGTACATCTATTTTCATGTGAGGAATACTTTGAGAAGCGTCTACAACAACTACTGCTCCCATCTTGTGAGCATATTTGATTATTTTCTTTACATTGTTTATCGTTCCTAAAACATTTGAAACATGTGTAATTCCAACTATCTTAGTTTTGCTTGTTATTTTGTTTTCTATTTCTTCATCTGTTAATTCAAAATCTTTGTTAATATACATATAATTTAAACTGCTACCTGTCACTTTAGCAACTTTTTGCCATGGTACTAAGTTTGAGTGATGCTCCATTATTGAAAGTACGGCTTCATCACCTTTTTTTAGTTTGTCCATGCCATAAGAATATGCTATTAAATTCAAACTTTCTGTAGCATTTTTAGAAAATATTATTTCTTCTGCATGTTTTGCATTTATAAATTTAGCAACTTTATTTCTTGTGCTTTCATATGCCTCGGTTGCCTCTATGCTTAAAGAATATGCACCTCTATGTGGATTTGCATTACACTTTTTATAAAATTCTTCTATAGCATTTATAACTTGAATTGGCTTTTGAGAAGTCGCTCCACTATCTAGGTATGCAATTTTTCTATTTTCTAAAATTGGAAAATCTTTTTTTATTTCTTGGGTATCCATTATCTTTTCCTTTCATTTTATATAAGAATTAATTTTTTCATATATTTCGTTCCAATTGCTTAACTTTTAATTTCTCCTAATCTAATTTCTTATTCATTTCATTAATAATTTTTTCTTTTGCTTCTTCATTTTCAATGTTTTCTAAGATTTCATTAAATCTGGCTCTTACCATTAATTTCATTGCTTCTTTTAGAGTAAAACCTCTACTCATTATATAGAATAATTCTTTTAGGCCTACCTTTCCTGCTGAGCTTGAATGATTTCCCTCTACATCTTCTTCTGAACATAAGAGCATTGGTAAGCTTAAAGATTTTGCAGTATCAGATAATAGCATGCAAGATTCATTTTCATTTCCTTTTGCTTTTTTGCAACCTTTTTTGAAATCTATTGTTCCTTTAAAATGTTTTCTTGCATTATCTGTTAATGCTCCTTGTACTTCTATTTGAATGTTTGATTTTTCTCCTCTTAATTCTCCTATGTAGTTTAAATCAAATAACTGATCTTTACTTCCTAAATAGATTGTATTTATTCTGTTTTCAGAGCACTTACCAATTAAATTAGAATATAAATTTGTAATACTATTCTTTCCACCGAAATCTACGATTGTGTATATAATTTTTGCATTGGCTTCTATTGTATCTTGTATTGCCAAAAAATTATTTGTTTCTACATTAGTTAAATTTATAATAACTAAATTTAAATTCGCACTATTTTTAGCAGAAACACTAATTATTCCGTTGTGGAAATTTTGAACTTTTGAAGTTGATTCATATTCTATAACTACTGTAGCATTTGTGTTTTCTTTTGCAATTATTTCTATATTATCTACTAATTCTTTATTTTGCTCATTAAATTTGAAATTTATTTTTGCTTCTGCTTTTTCTTTGCTATCTATGGTTAATGTTATATTTTTATTAGCTTCCGTTTTTACTTGCTCTGTTAATGTATGTTCTAGTCCATATGCTAAATCTACTTTATTTGCTTTTTCTTCGACTTTTATTTTGTTTTTATCATAAGAAATTGTTACATTTTTAAAATTAGATAAGCTATTTGGAATTTCTATATTTTCTAATTTTATGTTATTAATTCTAAAATTTCTGGCTGTTCTAACTGGCGTTTCATTTAGCTTAATAGTCTCCATTTGATTTTCCTTTCTTTGATTTTTACCCTATTGCCCCTTCAAGTTCTAAGTTAATTAAATTATTCATTTCAACTGCATATTCTACAGGTAATTCTTTTGATATTGGGTATGCAAAACCTCTTACAATCATTGCCTTTGCATCTTCTTCTGATATACCTCTGCTCATTAAGTAAAATATTGTTTTATCACTTATCTTGCCAATTTTGGCTTCATGTGAAAATTCTACCTCGTCTGTTCTAATGTCATTTACTGGTATTGTGTCAGAAACTGAAAAGTCATCTAACATTAATGATTCACAAGATACTGATGATTTTGAATTTTTTGCCATTTCATTTATTCTGACTAATGATCTATATGTGCATTTTCCACCATTTTTTGAAATTGATTTTGCATTTACTACACTTGACGTGTTTGGAGCATTGTGTACAACTTTAAAGCCATTATCTAGGTTTTGTCCTTTTCCTGCAAATGATATTCCTGTAAACTCTGTTTTTGCACCAACTCCATTTAATATACTCATTGGGTATAACATTGATATTTTTGATCCAAATGAGCCTGATACCCAATCTACCTGTGCATTTTTACCAACTATTGCTTTCTTAGTATTTAAGTTTAACATATTTTTTGACCAATTTTCTATTGTAGAATATCTTAAGTATGCTCCATCTTTTACATATAACTCTACACATCCTGCATGTAGATTTACTTTGTTATATTTTGGTGCACTGCAACCTTCAATGAAGTGTAAGCTTGCATTTTCTTCTACTATTATTAAAGTATGTTCAAATTGTCCTGATTCTGGTGAGTTTAATCTAAAATAGCTTTGAAGTGGAATTTCTACTTTAACTCCTTTTGGAACATATACAAATGATCCTCCTGACCAAACTGCTCCATGTAATGCTACAAATTTATGGTCATTTACAGGAACGCACTTCATAAAATGCTCTTTTACCAAGTCTGGATATTCTCTTACTGCTGTTTCCATATCTGTATAAATTACACCTTGCTTTATTAAGTCTTCTTTCATGCTATGATAAACTACTTCTGAGTCATATTGTGCTCCAACTCCAGCAAGTGACGTCTTTTCAGCTTCTGGTATTCCTAACTTGTCAAAAGTATTTTTGATATCTTCTGGAACTTCATCCCATGAATTGTTTAGTTTTGATTTTGGTCTTACATAAGTTGCTATTTCGTCCATATTTAATTCTGACAAATCTGGTCCCCAGCTTGGAAGTTCTAATTTATTATATACTTCTAAAGCTTTTAATCTAAAATCTCTCATCCAATCTGGGTCATTTTTTTGTATAGATATTTCTTTTATTATTTCTGGAGTTAAGCCTTTTTTGATTTTGAAATCATATTCATCTTTGTTTTTTATGTCATATATATTTCTGTTTATTTCATTAAGCTCTGTTTTTTTCATTATATATTCCTTTCAAAGTTTTAATTATTTTTTGTACTTACTATAACCGTTTTCTTCAATATCTTTAGCAAGCTCTTGAGAACCTGTAGTTACAATTTTTCCGTTTACTAATACATGTACATAATCAACCTTTAAGCTGTGCAAAATTTTAGTATTGTGAGTAATTATTAAAATTGCATTATTTTCATTTTTAAACATTTCAATTCCTTTAGATACTGTTCTTATTGCATCAACATCTAGCCCTGAATCTGTTTCGTCCAATATTGCTAGCTTTGGATTTAGTACAAGCATTTGAAGAATTTCGTTTTTCTTTTTTTCTCCACCTGAAAATCCTACATTTAGGCTTCTTTCCATATTCTTTGAATTCATGCTTAATTCTTCCATATATTTTTTTAGTTCTTCTTTAAATTCAAATATTTTCACTGGTTTCCCAGTAACTTTATTTTTTGCGTATTTCAAAAAATTGGTAACTGAAATTCCTGGTATTTCTTCTGGTAATTGAAAAGACATAAATATTCCTTTTCTTGCAATTTCATCTGTTTTTGAATTTGTTATGTTCTCGCCTTCAAATAAAATTTGTCCTTTCTCTTTTTTATATTCAGGATTATTTAATATTGCATTTGCTGTTGTTGTTTTTCCAGAGCCATTTGGTCCCATTATTACATGAATTTCACCTTTATTTATTTTTAAATTTATCCCTTGCAATATTTGTTTTTCTCCTGCATTTACATATAAATCTCTTATTTCTAATAATTCTTTGCTCATAATTTCCTCCACTTTTTTATTTGCTTTATATTAATTGTTTATTGTAGTTTTTGTTCTTCTAAGACATACTCTACATTTTTCTTTGTTTACATCATAGTCACAATCTAAATTGCTTAATCCTAATACCTTATGCACATATTTTGCCAATTTATTTATTGTTTCATCCGTTAATGATGATTTTATTTTTTCCGCTTCTTTTTGTGCTTCTTCATCATCTAGATTTAATACATCTTTTAAAAATAAAAAAACAATGTCATATGCCTCTAATATCTTTTTAGCTAAATCTTCTCCATTTATTGTTAGCTTTATATCTCCATATGACTCATATTTAAGCATTCCACTGTCTTTTAAATTATATATTGCTTTATTTACACTAGCCTTAGAACAGTTCATCTTATTTGCTATATCTGTAACTCTTATTTTTCCGTTTTGCTTTTTTAATATATACATCGTTTTTAAATATTCTTCTGATGCTTTTGATATCATTTCTATATTTCCCTTCTTTATTTGATATAAAAATTATTAAATTGGTTAATTTTTCTATTTTGTTAGCCACGGTTAACATTATAATACTTTATTGTATGCTTGTCAAGGTAAATGCCTTAAAATTGAGCAAATATTTTGATTTTTTAATTAAAAATTTATATATCTTTTCCAAAAATGATGCTTTTCTACAAGTTAGCATTATATTTCTTTCCTAAAATACACCCTTTTCTACAAGCTAGCATTTTATTTTTGACTAATATTATAATGCTAGCTTGTAGAAAAGGGTGTATTTTAAAAAAGATATATTATTTTTTCAATTTCATTTCATAAAATTTTTCCTTATTTGTTTTAATTCTTCCACTCCCTCACTTTGTTCTCTAATAATATTTAAAGCGACGTTTCTTAATCTTGGATCTATATAATATTGTAATACATTATCGCACATAGCAATTGCTCCTTCATGATGTGGTATCATCTCATTTACAAAATTTAGGTTAACATTCATTGCTCTTGGTGCATTTCGCATCTTTGAGATCATGTCTTTTGTAATTTCAAAATATTTTGTTATGTAGCATTCTAAATCTCGTTGTGCATTAAAAAAGCCTGGTGTTGTCTTAGCAATATCACGCATTTGTTCTATTCCTCTAGTTTGCATTTGAATTATATCATGTGCTATTTCTTGCAAAGGCTTATATGTGGTATATTGTAGCAAGTTTTCACACATATATATTGCTGCTTGATGATGAGGTATCATGCACTGAATAAAATTTATAGTAATACTGTTTGTCATTTGAACATTTAACATTTTGTCTGCCATTTCATTTAAAATTTGGTCAAATCTATATAGGTACCTGCTGGCAATAGACATTCTTTGATTTCTCATAATTTTCCTCCTTTATTTTTTATATCATATTAAAAAAGTTTTGAAATGTTACTTTCTTTTTTCCTTATATAGTATATATTTATAAATTTTGGAAATGATATTTTTAGGTGGTGATATTATGACTAGCAAAGAGCTTTTATATGTTGAAGATGCATTAGGACATGAATGCTTTATGAAAACTTGTTGTTCTAAAACATCTAACAAATTGAGTGATCAAACTCTTTCTGATTATGTAAGTCAATTAGAACAAGAGCATACTAATTTATTTAACAAATTTTTAAGTTTATTATAAGGAGGAACTTATGGAAGACAAAGATTTAATGGAACAAGAATTATTAACTATTAAAGGTGTTTGCGATTTATACCTACATGGTACAATAGAATCAACAACAGCTGAAGTACATGCAGCATTTAAAGATGCTTTAAATGAATCTCTAGATATTCAAAATAAAATATATAATTTAATGGCTGAAAAAGGTTGGTATAAAACTGAAACTGCAGAACAAAATAAAATTGATACTTTAAAACAAAAATTTCAAAATAAATAATTAATAACATAATAGTTTTAGTTTTTAATAAATTTCGATTGAAAAGAGTGTCTTAAAATAGACACTCTTTTTATATTTTAGATTATGTTTTTATTCTGTTCTTAATGCTTCGACTGGATCTCTTCTGCTTGCAAATTTTGATGGTATTAAACCTGCAAACATTGTAAGTAGCATACTAATTATTATTAATATTATTCCTGCTACAAATGGAACCATTGCTTTTACAGATACTCCCGTTAATGCATAAATTACTAAATTAATAGGTATTGTAAGTAATACTGTTATTCCTATTCCTAATACACCAGCAATTAAACCTACAATAAAGGTCTCACTATTAAATACCCTCGAAATATCTTTCTTAGAAGCTCCAATAGCTCTTAAAATTCCTATTTCTTTAGTTCTTTCTAGTACAGAAATGTATGTTATTATTCCTATCATAATTGAAGATACTATTAATGATATTGCTACAAATGCAATTAATACATAACTTATTGTATTTACAATTTGTGTAACAGATTTCATCATTATTCCTACAACATCTGTATAGTTAATTACATTTTCTTCTTTGCCTTCATCTATTTGTTTTTGATTGTAACTTTCTATTGCACTACTTATCTTATCTTTAGATTCAAAATCTTTAGGGTAAATATATATTGAAGATGGTTTACTTAAATCTATTGAACCTAAAGTTTTTAAATTGTACTCATAACTTGCATTTTGATTATCTTTATATGTTTGAACTAATTTTGCAATTTCTTCACTGCTTAACTGACTCATTGCTAAACGTTGCTCTGGTGTTAAGTTTTGGATGCTAAATTCTCCTTTTTCTTCTTCGGTTGGAAATTTTAGTCCTGTAAATACATTTACATCAGGATTTGCTTTTTGCTCGGTAACTATTTGAGCTTCGTTTATTTTATTTATTACATATTCTTTTAAATCTTTTAAGTAGCCTATTCCAGTTCCCATTGCAGAAGCTACAGTTTCCTCATTTTGTTTTATAATTCCAACTACTTTTATTGACTCAGCATCTGCTACTTTTTGCTTCATATATTCTTTGCTATCACTTCTATCTAGCCACAAACCATTTTCTTTATTGTAATAATCTGTATTTAGAATTAGTTTAAATGTTAGATTTAATAACTCATCATAAGTGTATGATGTTTGCTCAGATTCTTCGACTGTTTCGCCCTTTTGAATTGCTTCCATTTTTTGTTTTAATTCACTTTGGTCTTTTAAGCCTAATGCATATAAAGTATAATCACTTATTTCATTATTATCACTAACAACCAAAACCACTTCATTATATGCCTTTGGCCAATTTCCTGCTAGCAAATCATATTGAGAATGTAGCAAATCTTCATTATCTAACATTTCAAACCATACATCTGCATTTGCCGTCATATATGATGATGACATATCGTTGCTAGATTCCATCATCTGTGGCATTCCCATTGAACTCATTACTGTACTTGGGTTTACTTTTACAGGATCATCTTCGTTTTCTTTATATAAATTTATATTTAGATTGTAATTATATTGTATTGCATTTGAGGATTCTTTTATTTCATTATTTTCTTCTTCTAAATATTTCTTTAATTCTTCTAGATTGTTTGTATTTACTTTATTTGATATTGTTGATAACATTTCGTTCATTATATCTCTAGAATAAACTTTTCCTTCTTCATGCTCTGTTTCTTCTTCTACAGCTCCCATCATAGTTTCCATCATGCTAGATATATCAACTGTTGCTTCTTCGATCATTAATGGGTAAGAAGATAAAGTGTCTTCCTCTACTTTATTTATGTAATTTTGTACACCTGTTGATATTGCTAGAATTAGTGCTATTCCTATAATTCCTATACTTCCTGCAAATGATGTAAGTATAGTTCTTCCTTTTTTAGTTAGTAAATTTGCTAGGCTAAGCTGTAAAGCTGTAAAAAATTTCATTGAAGTTCTGCCTGATTTAGCTTTTGTGCCTTCTTCTTTTTTGGCATCTTCCTCAGTAAATGGCTTTGAATCATCTGTTATTAGTCCATCTAATATTTTTACAACTCTTGTTGAGTATTTTTCAGCTAAATCTGGGTTATGTGTAACCATTATTATTAATTTATCTTTAGAAATTTGCTTTAGAATTTCCATTATTTGCACACTTGTTTTGGTGTCTAATGCTCCTGTTGGCTCATCTGCTAAAATAATATCTGGGTCATTTACTAATGCTCTTGCAATGGCAACTCTTTGCATTTGTCCGCCTGATAACTGGTTTGGCTTTTTATGTATTTGCTCACCAAGTCCAACACTCTCTAGAGCTTTTATTGCTTTTTGTTTTCTTTCTTTTTTTGATACTCCTGATAGAGTTAATGCTAGCTCTACATTTGATAAAACTGTTTGATGTGGTATTAAATTATAACTTTGAAATACAAACCCTATTGAATAATTTCTATATGCATCCCAGTCTTTATCTTTAAATTCTTTTGTAGATTTTCCATTTATAATTAAGTCTCCATCTGTATATCTGTCTAAACCTCCTATGATGTTTAATAGAGTTGTTTTTCCACATCCACTTGGTCCTAGTACAGATACAAATTCATTTTTTCTAAACTCTATACTTACTCCTTTTAAGGCTTCTACAGAAGTTCCTCCTGATTCATAATTTTTGGTTATGTTATTTAATCTTAACATTCATTTTCCTCCTTGCTTGCGTTCTACATCCCCACTTTATTCTCATTCTGCACAAGTGCGTTATTTTGTGTTAATAATTATTCATTATAATAAAATTGCATTTATAAGTTCTTCCATTGCCTTTTTACTTTCATCGTTTAGTCTTGATTTTATTGTGACGCGTGGCTCGCAAATTTTGATGTCTTTCATTTGTGCAAATATATCTTGCATGCAATTACCTGCTGAAGGTGCCCAAGTACCATTTTCTACTATTCCAACAGTTCTGTTTTGATAGTTTTTGCTTTTTAGTTTATGCATAAAATTTTCCATTGGTGTAAATAAACCTGAATCATAACTTGAAGAAGCCACAATTAATTTGCTATATTTAAAAGCTTCTGATACTGCTCTTGGAATGTCTTCTCTAGTTAAATCTATTAGAGTTACTTTTGCTCCACGATTTTGTAAGTCTTTTGCCATTTGTTTTGAAGCTTCTAATGTATTTCCATGTATTGAAGCTACTGCTAAAAGTATTCCATCTTCTTCTGGAGTATAACTGCTCCAAGTATTATATTTGTCTATATAATAGCCTAAATTTTCTTTTAATATTGGACCATGTAATGGGCAAATCATCTTAACATCTAAAGTAGCAAGTTTTTTTAGAAGTGCTTGTACTTGAACTCCATATTTTCCAACTATGTTAATATAATATCTACGTGCTTCTGGTAGCCATTCTTCGTCTGTATCTAATGTACCGAATTTTCCGAAACCATCAGCTGAAAATACTATTTTTTCTGTTTGCTCATAAGTTACCATTACCTCTGGCCAATGTACCATTGGAGCCATAAAAAATTGTAATGTATGTTTTCCTAAATTTAAAGTGTCACCCTCTTTTACCATTACTTTTCTATCTTCGAAATTAGGTATGTTAAAAAATTGTGGCATAAAGCTAAAAGTTCTTAAATTTCCTACTATTTTCATGTTTGGATATTTTCTTGCTAAAACTTCAATATTATATGCATGGTCTGGCTCTAAATGTGAAACTACTAAATAATCTGGCTCTGTTCCATTTAAAGTTTTTTCTAAATTTTGCATCCATTCTGTGCTAGCCCTCTTGTCAACAGTGTCCATTATAACTGTTTTTTCATCTTTAATAACATATGAATTATATGTTATTCCATTTGCCAATGTATATTGTCCCTCAAAAATATCTATTGTCTTATCATTAACACCTATATAAAATATATCTTCTGAAATATTTGTATCTTTAATCATGCTTATCTCCTTCCAAATTTTTCTATTATAATATTTTAACATAACGGTAAGAAAAATCAATAGTTATTTTTGTGAATCAATTGAAATTTAATATGTATCTTTTCTAAAATGAGGTCTTTTCTAGTCGTTTCACATTTAGATTTATATATTTCTTCTGAAAAAACAGGCTTCTCTAGTCCGATTCATTTTTGGGATTAATATATTTCTTATACAAAAACACCCCTTTTCTACAAGCTAGCATTATAATTTTACATAAAAATAAAATGCTAGCTTGTAGAAAAGCCCTAT
>CANQCG010000008.1 GCA_947589645.1 uncultured Clostridia bacterium | reverse complement strand
AAATGGTTATGACAATATAGAGTATTCAAACTATATATTTTTCAAAAAAGTGTGACATATGTTTGACTAACCTACAAGATAAAACACGACAAATCTAACTGAAAAATTGACATAAAAAGGAAAATGTGGTACAATTATGTAGGAATATTATATAAATAAGGAGCCTATTATGGATATTAAAGATGAAATAAATCAAATAAATGAAATTATAAACAAGCTAGATATTATACAAGATGATGAATGGCAACAAAAAGAAGGAGAAACTTTAGAAGAATATAACGACAGAATGGAAAGCATTGAAGAAGATTTAGAAGAAGAACTATTAGATTATATTTCTGATAGTTTATTAGCTGAACAAGAAATAAATGAAGAAGAAGCTATAAAAGAGGCTCAAGAAAAAATAGAAAATGATTATGGGTTATTTAGTGATGCTTTTATAAAATCTGAAAATGGAACAATAACTTTAAAAAGTGAAGAAGAATTAGCCTCATTAGGTTATGATTCACCTGAAGAAATTGAAAAGCTTAAAGAAATAGAAGAAAATATGAATAATCCTGAAGCATATATTAATAAAATCAAAGAAAGTATACGAGCAAGTAAAGATATAGATGCTGAAATTGATAGAAAAATGGAACTTGCAAAATCAATTATTTCTGCAAAAAAAAGAGGAGAAACTCTTCCAAGTAGCTTAAATCCATCTATAGAAAAAGATAAATTTGAGAAAGCAAATGAATATATTGCTAATACAACTACCTTAAGAAAAATTCCAATAGTTCAAAGAGAATATATAAATAACAATTATATAGCAGAAAGAAGATATGATAATCTTATTAGAACTAATAATATCAATAATAATGCTAATAATAGAAATAATGCTAGTAGTAGAGCAACAATTGCAACTTCTAATTCACAAACTTATACATCTGGGGCAACTACAACTGTACCAAAAGTTGTAATGCAAAAAATCCCAGAAAGAAAAAATACAGTATATACAAATTTTGAAAAAAAGTTAGATAAAGATAATGATTTAACTAAACAAAAAATTAAAGCAAGAACAGAGTTAAAAAGTATTTTTAAACAAATTGGAGATAAAGAATTATCAAAAGAAGAAGTAGAAGAGTTAAATTCTAAAATAGAAAGTATTAAAAAGAAATATCCAAATACAATAACTGACAAAACTCTAAACAAATTTTATGACACTTTTAAAGTAAAATTACCAATTGTTCAAATAGAACAAGAACATGAAAATACTGAAAAAGAGGATGATAGTAAATTACAAGAAATTCAACAGGAACTAAATGAAAGTTTAGAAGAAATAAATAATCCTTCTGAAGTAGAAAAGGATGAAGACAAACAAGAAACTGATGACTTGAAAAAACAAGCGAAAGAAGTTATTACTTCAATGGAGAAAGTAAAAAAAGGTTCAGAGAAAACCAAAATTAAAACAGAACAACCAACATCAGCCAAAAAAACTAAAGCAACAGATATAGTAATAGGTGCATTAGCTGTAGGTGAAGCAATAGGAACAGCAATGGGAGCTATAAAACAAAAAGGTGAAAAGAAAATTGAACAATTAAAGAAAAAAGGTGAAGAAGTCGTTGAAAATATTGCTCAACAACAGAAAAATACTAGAAAGAAGAAGACTGCAAGCACACCAAAAAAAGAAACAAAAGGTAAAAAAGAAAAAGTAGAACCACCAAAAGTAGATACAGAGTCAACTGTTCAAACACATGCAAATAGTTCTAAAAATAAGACAAAGAAAAAAAATGACGTTCAACCAATAGCTGAGCCTAAAGTGGTTATACCTAAAGCTAAGATGTCTAAAGAAGAATTGATGGAATCATTAAAAAAAGCAGAAGCACACAGTGCTGAATATTTACATACAAAAGGAATTAATATTTTAATTATTAATAAATTAATTTGTTACTTACAAGATAATAATGATCCCGAAATTCAAGAAAGATTAGATAAAGAAATAAAAAAATTACAAACTGATAGACATAAGAATACAGACAAATTATTTATTTATAATCCTAGCGATACTAATGTTCAAACTTTAAAATATATGTATGATAGTTATAAAGATGGTGTGAAATCAAGTGATGGAAGTAGAGAAATAATCTCTGCAAATCCAAATGTAGCTGCATACTATTTATATTTAGCATATAATGTTGCAAAAGATATTAACTCAAAGGGAAAAGAAAGTGATAAAAAGGAAATTATAGATAAATTTGAGAATGATAAGGAAGAAACTTGTTATAGGTATTTTGAATTCCTGAAAGAGAAATATAAAATAGATGAATTGTCAGGAATAGAAAGATTAAAAGCTGAATGTGACTTTATTAAAGAGCTAGAACAAACTGAAGAAAATGGAGAAAAAACAGAATATTTAAATTTGGCTATCTCTAAAGAATTAATTTTAAGAAAGATAGATTACTTAGAAGAAAGCATATTTCATGATAAAATAAATGATATTGAAAGTAGAATAAATAAGAATGAAAAACTAGAAACAAAATGTTTAAAATTATTAGGTAATATATATTATACTGGTCTCCAAAATCCTTCAAATGAAGAAGTTATACCAGCTGATAAAAGAAAAGCAATAAAAATATACGAACAAATAATCAATGAGAATGGAATAGACAGCAATTTGGATATATGTAATAATTTAATCAATACATATAATGACAAAACAAGTCCTTTTTATGACAAAAAAAAATATGTAGCATTAAAAAAATTAATCGATAAAAAAGGTTTAAAGGGCAATAACGATCCTTTAAAGAGAGAAAACAATGAACCATCTACTTATGTATGTAGTGATTTGCATGGACAGTTTCCTGCATACCAAGCTATTATAAGCCAACTAAAACAACGGAGATAAGTTGTATATTTTAGGAGATGTAATAGACAGGGGCCCCGATGGAATAAAAATTTTACAAGATATTATGAAACGAAAAGAGAATGGACAAGTTGACTTTTTAATAGGAAATCATGAATTAATGATGATAAAATCATTATTTCAAAATGATAAGAAAGAAAGTAAAATTTGGACTTCAATAGACAATATGGGAAGTGTAACAAAGGAAGCTTTTGAAAAATTATCTAAGGTAGAACAAAGTGAAATAAAAGAATTTTTATTGAATTCATATGTATATAAAAACATAAATGTAAATTCACAAAAAATTCATTTAGTACATGCTAAAGCTGTTCAAGATAGAGATGATAATAGTAATAAAACTGTTCGAGAAATGTTAGCAGAAGGTAAAGAAAAACTATTATTCGATGCAGTTTGGTTAAGAGATGAGGATGGTGTGAGTCCTCATAAGGAAAGTGCTAAACCTGGTTCTTTTACAATAATTGGACATTCTCCAACAAAAAATGACAGAATTTATTGTAAGGATGGATATTTAGATATTGACTGTGGAGCTGCAAAATCAGAGATGTATCCAATGAGAACTGTTTCTTTAGTGAATCTATCAAAAGGAATAGTAAAATATTTTAATGTTAATAGAGAAAGAAAAAAGGCAAATAATAAGCAAAAAGAAAGATAAATAAATTTCAAAAGACTAGAACTCTGTTTCTAGTCTTTTGAAATGATAAACCAAGTTGACACAGATATACATAAATGATATAATGCTAGTAGCAATTTAATTTTGTTATCCTAATTCAAATAGAAGAAAAACACTATAGCTTTATGAAAGGAGACATCAATTATGATTGATAGTGCTATGCAAAAATATCTACAAGAATTGGAAGAAAAGTTCATGAGTGGCGAACTTGATGAGGAAGAAGAAAAATTCTATACTTTAGATGAGGACTTGAAATTCGAGGAATTAAACAGTTCAATACAAACCTTAATTTCAATAGTTGTTGATAAATCATACCCTTTAAATGGTAACAATGGATTAGAGAAATGTATTGAAAAAACTATTGGAATGATAAATGATGTTCTTAATATGCCCTCAAAACAAGCTCGTAATCTAAATGCACAGGTAGCAATAACCTATTTTGGTTCAGACTTAGAACTTCAACCATTTAGACCAACAAAGAATATTGAAGTAAATTGCGTTCCTAACCAAGTAAAAAGTCGAATTTATGATGCAATTTATGAGAGTTGTATGCATATGATTGGACAATACAATTATTTCGTTGATAAAGGAGTTTCTGTAAAAGGATATATGTTTATTTTCACAGATGGAGAAGATAATGGCTCGAAACGTACTCTTCAGGAAATGCGTGATGCACTTCGTGAATTAAGGAAAAAGAATATGCTGTATATTCTAGCTGGCTGTGAAGGTATTAATTCTAATCATTTAGAGAGTGTTTTTGGCGCAGAACCACTTGTGTTTGAGCGATTATCTCAAATATCATGTGGAGTTTTTAAGTTTGTATCTGAAAGATCAGAATAAAATAATAATCTTCTATTTGAAAAGGGAGAGGGATTAGAAAGATTTTTCTAGTTCCTTTTTTAAATTTTACAAAAATAACAAAAAAGCATAAAAATGCCTGAAAAATGGGAATATTTAGAAAAATCACTTGACAGATGTTTACATAAGTAGTATAATATAACTGACAACTAAATATCGTTGTTCCTTAATCAAGTAAAAATGATCAGAACCAAACAAAAACTATAACTTTATGAAAGGAAGGCACTGATATGGCTAATATTGATCAGGAATACCTCAACGATTTGGAAAAATATCTGAATACGGATGATGACACCACGGAACCCCAGGAAGAGGTTGTTGTCAACAAAGGTCTGGAAGGAAACATCACTACTGATGAAATCAGATCTGCGGAGCAGGCATTGCTCTACCTTGTGGTAGACAAGTCTGGTTCTATGTACCACAACGGACTTGAAAAAGGCGTTGTCGACGGACTGAATGAAGTCAAAAAGACAGTTAACGGTGCAAAGGAATCCAAATGCATCCAGACTGCTATGACTTTCTTTGGCTCTACTCTCGACATGAGACCGTTCAAGTACGGTGAGTGCATTGACACTACCTACAAAGCAACTGAAGGCGAAACTCGTATGTACGATGCAATCGTCGAAAGTTGCAGCAACATGACCAGCCAGTACGACAATCTCGTCAGCGAGTGCAAGATTAAGGGTGTTATGCTCATCTTCACTGATGGTGGCGAAAATGGTTCTAAACAGTACAATCTTAACGACGTTAAGAATGCACTCAAGGAACTCAAGAAAAGAGATATCGTATATCTCGTCGCTGCCTTTGATGGTATCGATTCGTCGAAACTGGGTAATGACTTAGGCGTCGAGCCTATTCCGATTAAGGACGAACATCAGCTGAGAAGACTGATGAAGTTCGTATCACAGCGATCTATGGCGTAACCTTATGGTTAGGCCGTACGATAATTCTACTTGATTTAAGGGGAGGATGGAGAGTAATCTCTTCATCCTTTCTTAATATTATGTTTAAAAGTAAATGAGGAGAGAAATTTTGAAATGCAAGAAAATTCTAATACATTTAATAATAAAGTTGAAAAAATCTTAATAGAGGAAAAATATGATATTGTTACTTATTTTATGGAAGATGGAAGAAAACTATCAACTATTCTATCTGATATTATAAATCGTAGAAAAGAGATATTTAAGAACTTCAAAATATCTCCAAAGTGTCATGAACTTACCACTTCTTTCATAAAAAGAAGAAAATTGGAAAAAGTTTTAAATCCTGTTATTATAGATGGACTAAATGACAATATTGATATAATGAATTATATAAGATGTGTTAAAAATCAAACAAAATTACCTTTTACATTAGAACATAATATCATTGATTCTAGTTTAAAATTATTTGGTAGGTTAAAAATGAAGAATATCGCTAAGCATGAAAGAAAGTTAGGTGCAGACGTGAATATTATTGATGAAAATCCATTTAATTTAATAAAAAAGAAAATAGAAAAAATGATGAACAAGCCTAAAAAAGAAAGAAGAAGAAATAAACCTCAAAAGGAAAAAGAAAATATATCAATTTTATCAGAAAAAAATATTGATAGAAAATGTGAAGATATAAAAGAGTTTTTAAAAACCTATTATGATAATATTACTGGAGAGATAGAAAATATTAGAGATTTAGAAAGTATAGAACATAATCTAAAAACAGCTATAAATTGGTATATTGATAATCAGAAATTTGATAAGGCATATGCTAATATGCGCTTATTTAGTAGAGTATTAGAAACGGAAGGAAAATACTATTATGAACCAAACATAAAGAGACAACTAAATGCTCAAAATAGAGATTCAGTAATTAAGTTTGTTGAACCAATTTCCATAAAAAACTATGAATTACAAAAATTAAAGATAAGAAATTTATTATCATCAGGGAAAATAGAAGAAGCTGAAAAAGCATATAAAAAGACCTTAGAGGTATTAGGAATAACTTTAACGTCAAGAGAAATGAAGAAAAGTTTAAAAGATGGAATTAAATATGGTTGGTATTATACCCAAGATAGTAGAGAATATAAAAAAATAATAGGTAACGAAAATGTATTGAAAAATGTTGAGAGTTTAGAAGAAATAAATAAGAAATATGAAAAAGTTTCAGAGAAACGAGATGCTGCAACAGAAAACAAGTCGATACAAGAAGAAAAAGACAAACTTAATGCTAAACCTAATAAAGAAGAAAAAACATACTCAAAAGAAGATATTATGGCAATTATGCAAAAATGTGATAAATTCGGAAATACTATTAAATTTCAAAAAGGTGCAATAATTCCAGTAATTGATGCTTTAATATCTTATTTAAAAATAAATCATGATGAAAAAGTACAAAATTATTTAACTAATTTACTGGAAAGCTTTGAACAAATAGAGCCAATTAATTTATTAAAAGAGAAAGTTGGTAAAGAAAATAAGTATAATATTTTAATTTTGGATTATATTAGTAACCTATATAAAAATGGAATTTCAAAATCAAATGGCGAAAATATAATAGAAGGTAATGAAAGAAGATATTCATACTATACATATTTACTAAATAGGAGAATAGAAGATTTTTTGGAAAATAATAAATTTTTAAGTGATGATAGAATTAAAGGAATACAAGAAGAGTATTCTAAAAAATCTGAAGATATTGAGTTAAATTATTTTGAGGAGTTATTAGAAAGAAATAAAAGGCAAGTTACTAGATTAAAAAATAAGTTAATAAAAGCAGAAAACTATTCACAAGCAATTCAAGACTTAGAAAATAATTCTAGAAATGATAGTATAAGGTTATTAGCCTTATCAGAAGATTTGCAAAGTGGAATTTACAGGAAACGAGTAGGATTACCTACGAACCTAAAAACATATACAGATTTAAGAAAAAAAACACTTAGAAAAGTTGCTTTAAATCAAATAACAAATCCTAAATTATTACAATTAATAGCAGACATAGAAAACAAAGGTATTTATGACCAAATGGATAATGAAATAGTTAAATCTGATAAAAATATGGCATTAAGAATATCTGATAGATTACCAAAAGAAAATAATACTATTAAACAAAGTAATGAAGATAAACCTAGTGAAGACAAGAAGAAAACATCGAAGTCAAAGAAAAAAAGTCATAAAGGTTTATTAAGAAGAATACAATATATTAACCAGAAGGAAGAAACAGAGCAAGAAAACGACAATGAAAATAATGTATATGTTTGTAGTGATTTACATGGACAATATGAATTATATAGGTTAATTTTAAGTCAAATTAAAGATGGAGAAAAATTATATATTTTAGGTGATGTAATAGATAGAGGACCTGATGGAATTAAGATTTTAAAGGATATATTACAAAATAAAGACAAAATAGAACTTTTTGTTGGAAATCATGAATTGATGATGATGCAAGCACTATTTATAAATGATGAAATTGAAAAACAAAATTGGCTTAGAGATTCTAATGGTGGAAGAAAGACGCAAGCAGATTTTCTAAAACTATCTCCAAAAGAGCAAGAAAGTATTAAAGATCTATTAATGCAAGCCACAGTACATAGTGAAATAACTATCGGCGGTGAGAAAATATACTTGGTACATGCAAAGGCTGACAATACTACTGAAAGAAAAAAAGAAACAGTATTAGACTATTTAAATGCAGGCAGAGAAAAGGAGCTTTACGATAGTGTATGGGCAAGAACAGGTGATATAAAGGATAAAGGAAATTCTGAAGTATGGCAAGAGAAAGATATAGCAAAAGATAATATATTTACTATAATTGGACATACGCCAACTGATAATAATGAAATAGATGTACATGACACATATGCAGTAATAGATTGTGGAGCTACGAATTATGGTAATGGTTGTCTATTAAGACTAAATGATGGAAAAAGAGTATATTTTGACAATGTTACTAGATGTTTAGAACAACTAAAAAATGAAGAAGAGAGATAATAATAGAGTTCAAACGAACTCTATTATTATGTTCACTTGACATAATGTGCAAAAAATGATATTATATGTATGTGATTTTTATATGCTTTATAATGATACAAGGAGGAATATTGTATGAATAACTATACAAAAAGATCACCTTTACTTCGTTCTAATACTATAAGCAAACGGAAAGTTGATGCAATAATTGTTCAATTAAAAAGCATCCCAAGTTTTTGGAAGAAAAAATTTATCCAAGATGATTGGCAATTAGTCCTTACAGACAAAATGCCAAAAGAGTTTGGAGGGGTGATAGGCAAATTTTATGCAGATGGCAGTAAAAGACAAATCTGGTTGAATGTAGGAACTTTAGATATTCATTCTAATATAATATATATAGCATTTGCTTATTATGTTAGTATGGAATATGCTCAAATCAAAGAATCTACAACTTTTGCAGAATTAGTTGAGCGGAATGAACGTGAATTAAAATTATTCTTAAGGTTCAGAGGAAACATTTCTTCAACTAAAGATGCAATTTTTGCAGAATTGTTTTCATTTGTAATAGAAACAAATGGAAACAATTCGATTTCAAGAATTGATGAATGTTATCAATATGTAAAAAAGTGGGTGTATGGTCAAATTTTTGATAGAAATCTTACTTATATTCCATATTATATTGAAGTTGGTGTTGATGTTAATGATGAACAGATTCAAATGACTGATAAGGCATTTCAATCTTTACCTCAAAGATTACAACAACGATTTTTAAATGGAAGGTGGAAGATAAGGATTTCTAACGAAAGAATTTTAAAAGATTCCACATATGGACTTTGTTCAAGTTTTGATAAAAAAATATTCATCAGAAGTTCGTCCCCAGAATTAACTAAAACCATTTTGCATGAATTAGGTCATTATTTGGATTTTCAAGAGCATTTTATTAGCCACAAAAAATCATTTACAACAATTTATAAGAATGAAAGAATGGCTATTAGAAGTCTCTACACCATTAATGAGGAATTCCAATATGCTATTTCAAATAGCGAAGAGTATTTTGCAGATACTTTTGCATTGTATATGATTAATCCGCAAGGATTGCAAAAGTATGCACCTAAAAGTTATAGCGCTATAAACAATGTGGTAATAGAATGGAAGTAAAAAAAGCAGATGAGAACTCAAACTTGGGTTCTCATTTTTTATAAATAAAAGTATTAATAAAACTCAACATTCTAATTTATTCACATAATATGTCAACATTCTAATTTGTTCACATAATATTGACAAAAGTTGGAAAAAATGATAAAATATGATACAGTTAATGGATTTTCAAGATTTTCAAAATTCTTAACTAAGGACTTTGACAAAATGGTAGTAAACTATCTACATACTGTAACCAAAACTAAAATCTATGATTGGAGGTAAATTTATGAACTACACATTCGCAAGTAAAAGGGATTACATCAAATTTCTCTCTAATCTTAGAGAGGGGGTTGTTGGTATCCAATCCACAATTTATTTTGATGATCAAAACAACAAAGCTATTAAGATTTTCTCTTTAGAAGATCAAAATCTTGATAGTCGGAAGAAAGAAGCAAAACTCAAGGAGCTGATGAAGCTCAAAGACCGTTTTCCAACTGTGGCATTGCCTGAAGCAATAATCACTTGTCAAGGTAAATGTGTGGGCTATGTAATGCCCAAACTTCCTGATGCAGTGAGCCTCAGAGACTTTCAATTTAAAGCTAAAAAACAGCAAACTGATTTGAAAGAAAGCCTGAAGATTGCATGTGAATTAGCAAGATTCATTGAAAAACTTCATAATGAAGGTATCATTTTTGGGGATTTCCATTCAGACCAGTTTATGACTAGAGATGGAAAAATCTATGTATGTGATACTGACACATGGGGATTTGCAAACAAAGGCGAATACTATGAGGCAGATAGAGCTGGACGACCTGAGTATATCGATCCAAAAGTAAGAGACTTTAGTAAACCTGACATTTATATTACAGGGTATACAAAACAGTCGGATTACTTCTCGTTAGCAGTGGTCGTTTTTGAAATGCTCGTTGGATATAATCCGTACGATGGAAGTTATCCCTTAGTAAAAGGCTATAATAGACCGTTGAGAGCCATGAATCACATTTCGATTTTAGGTAATCATGATTTAAAGAGCCTGGATAGTTTCCAGATGAAACATGTAGCTTGGATGTCTGAAGGATTGCAGAGTGACTTTTTGCAGATTTTTGAAGGAAATAAGAGATTTAATATCTTACCTTCTCTTGAAAATCAGGAAAAGGACCTGAAAAAATGCAGAAAGCATCAATACTATAATTCTTCAAGATATTCTAAATGCCCTTGTTGTCGAGCCTCTCAGGATAGTGACGCATTGAGAGAATTCAGAAATTGCAATGTAGATAACATCTCTTATACGAGAAATAGCGTATTTGATCAAAAACAAGTACGTAAAGTTGTAAACTTTTCTACAATTTTTGACTATGATACCAATGCAGTTCACTTGAAAGAAAATGGCAGTTTGGTAAAGGCATCTATAACACCTAGAACTGATGAAGTTTACTTTACTGAAAGAGGACTTGTTGTTAAAGTGAGTAGAATTAGCAAAGTCAAACAGTTTTTTAACACTCTGTTTGGAAAATTCAATACACTTTATGGTAACTGTCCCTTTAGTGAAAAGATGAAAAGATGTCGAAACCCCAAAGATCCAGCTTGTGAACTTGAGATTTATAATTCTAATGGAAAGAAGTTGTTTTCAACTTTGATTCTCAAGCTTACATCTAAAATGATGGTTGTAGGTGATCATCTTTTTTATCTAAAAGATAGAAAGGATTTGGTTGATGTTTATATGACAGAGAATGCCTGTCACGAAAAGGTAGTCGCTACAATTTCAGATCCGTTTATTTATGAAATTAATGAACTGGGTGAATATTGTATGTGTAGTATTAATAATGCTGGGCATTTGAACATCATTGTAAACGGAAAACCGATAAGACAGCTTATTAAGGAATTTCCCAAAGCTATCAAGTACGACCATGTAAGTAAGAGCTGGTGTATCGTAACAATAACGGAAACAAAAGCTTACAAAGCATATGTCGTTGGAAAGAACAACAAAGCAAAGCAAAAGTTTGATTCTTTCTCTTTCGGAGGACTTAATTTGAGAAATAGCATTTTCAACAATTCGATGCTGATTATACCAGCAGAGAAGAGAATCCTTTTCTTGAAGAATGGTCCAACATTGGCAAAATCAACAGTAACTGAAAAGCATATTGAAATTGTTAATCCAAATTCCAAAATTGCAATTCGGTATAACTCTTATGAGAGACGTACATACTTGTATGTACAAAACAGTGATCAGGTTTATAAAATCAATTTGAGTTAGGTTTACAGTATGGGTTTAAGGTGCTACTTTTTGTGGCACCTTAAATTTTAAAACCAATACTATTTTGAAAGAGGTGAACAAAATGAGAGACCAAGAGAGAAACAATAACTTTTGGGCTGATTTATTCAAATGGTTTTTGATTTGGAATCTTCTAAGTTTATTGGTTAGAGGTTTTATATTTGTATGTAAAGTCATATTTACAGCTCTTTTGCAATTAGCTTATCTTATAGCAATTGGAATAAAGAAACTTATTCCAATAGTAAAAGTAAAGTTCGAACAATTCAAACTTGACTATGAACAAAAGTATAGGCCAAAAATCAATACTGCTTTTTCTCGGGTGAAAGAATATTTTTCTAATTTTTTTTATAAATGTAAGAATAAAATTGTTTCTTTTAAATTTAAGAACAATGAATATTCAAAAAAAATTAAAAATAAAGAAGAAAAGCACAAAAATAATTCACTTAAGAAAATACAAAAGCTAATAACCCACGAAGAATCTGATTTCACTTTAAAGGTGAAGAAAATTAAATATTGGATAATCGACTTTTTCTATACTTATGAATTCCATATAGTAATTACTGGAATTATAGTAGTAGTAATTGTTGTAACGTTAATTGTCTTGAAGATAGCAACGAAATAGTTAAGAAGAGAACTGATTAAATATTATCAGTCCTCTATCTATTCTCAGCAAATTTTTTTATGAAAGTATTGACAAATAAATAAAAACAAAGTATAATATTATCGTTGTAAGAAGAAGTTATCCACTTCTCACCTAAGCTTAATGGCAAAAGGTTATAAATATCAAATCTTTTATAGAAAATTTGTGTTTATAAATGTGGATTGACTTTTTTCAAAGTCAATTTTTTTATTGGGGCATTTTAGTATCCAATATCAAAAATTTTTGGAGGTGTTTTACATAAAACAAGAATTACTAATTAATGAACAAATTAGAGCAAGAGAAGTTCAACTAATAAGTGATGATGGAGAAAAATTAGGGACAGTTGCAATTGCAAAAGCTTTGGAAGTCGCTGAAGAAAAGAAGTTAGACTTAGTTTTGGTTGCACCAAATTCAGTTCCACCAGTTTGCAAAATAATGGACTATGGAAAGTACAAATTTGAACAAGCCAAAAAAGAAAAAGAAGCAAAGAAAAAGCAAAAAGTACAAGAAACCAAAGAGATAAGAATAACACCAAATATTGAGGAGCATGACTTTGGTTTTAAAGCTAAGAACATTAGAAAATTCTTAGAAGATGGGAACAAAGTTAAAATTACAGTTAGATTTAGGGGTAGAGAATTAAACAATGTAAAACTAGGTGAAAATGTTTTAAATAAATTCATACAAAACCTAGAAGATATTGCTGTAACTGAAAAAGCTCCTAAACTAGAGGGTAAGAATTTGTTTATTATACTAGCTAAAAAAGCTTAAAAAAGCTTAATTAATATTAAAAATACGAAAGGGGTAATCATTATGCCAAAATTAAAAACAAATAAAGCAGCAAAGAAAAGATATTCTTTAACAGCAACAGGAAAAGTAAAAAGAACATCTGCTAATAGAAGACATTTATTAGCAAATAAAACAAAAAGACAAAAATTATCAAGCAGACGCCCAGGAGCTTATGCTGATAAAACATGTGAAAACACAATTAAAAAATTAATGCCATATGGTGGGTAATAAATAGGAAAAGGAGTGAAAATAAATGGCAAGAGTAAAATCAGCAAAAATAACAAGAGCAAGACATAAAAAAGTTTTAAAACAAGCAAAAGGATATTATGGTGCAAAACATTATAGATTTAGAAATGCAAATCAAGCAGTATTAAAATCATTATCTTACTCATATGTAGGAAGAAAAGACAAAAAGAGTGATTTTAGAAAATTATGGATTACAAGAATAAATGCTGCAGCAAGAATGAATGGATTAACATATAGCAAATTAATTTCAGGATTAAAGAAGGCTAATGTTACAATTAACAGAAAAATGCTTGCAGAAATAGCAGTAAGTGATGAAAAAGCATTTGCTGAAATAGCTGAAATAGCAAAAAAAGCATAATTAAATTAGTACATTAAAACGGTAATTGTGGCAAATAGCACAAGCCGTTTTATTTTATTTATATTTAAAAAATATTATTTTATAAACATTTAGTCATAAATTAAAACTAACAGCATATACATATATATGATAACTAAAGGGGGATTAAAGTATGTATAATGCTATTAGAAAAATTAAAAAGAAATTTAATAATAATTGGGACAAGCTTTTAAGTGTGGCAATAATTATGTTTGTAAGTTTTTCTATCTTAAATATTTTTTTAATTTTTAGTTTTATGAATATGTTAAATAATATTGCAATTATATAAAAGAAAAGGAAAATAAAAATGAATCTAGCAAATAATTGGAAAGATTATGAAATTTTAGATATGGCAGATGGACAAAAACTAGAAAGATGGGGAAATGTAATATTATCAAGACCAGATCCACAAATAGTATGGAAAGAAAAAACTTTTCCAGAAAAATGGAAACAAGCAAATGCAACTTACCATAGAAGTAAAACTGGTGGAGGAGCATGGGAATATAAAAAGCAAATGCCAAAAGAATGGCAAATAAATTATAAAGACCTAGTATTTAATATAAAGCCGATGGGTTTTAAGCATACAGGTCTATTTCCTGAGCAAGCTGTTAATTGGGACTGGATGATAGAAAAAATAAAAAATTCAAAAAGAGAAATAAAAGTATTAAATTTATTTGCTTATACTGGCGGAGCAACAGTTGCATGCTTATCAGCAGGTGCGAGTGTAACGCATGTAGATAGTTCAAAAGGAATGGTAGCATGGGCAAAAGAAAATGTAATATCATCTGGCTTACAAGATAAAAGTGTAAGATATATAGTTGATGATGTAGTAAAATTTGTAAATAGAGAAATAAGGCGTGGTAATAAATATGATGCAATTATAATGGATCCACCATCTTATGGAAGAGGTGCAAATGGCGAAGTATGGCAATTTGAGAATAATATTTATGATTTAGTAGAACTTTGCACTAGTGTATTATCTGAAAACCCATTATTTGTATTAATAAATTCTTATACAACTGGCATTTCAAGTACAGTTTTAGCAAATATTTTAAATTTAACGGTTTCTAAAAATTATAGTGGAAAAGTAGAAGCAGGAGAAATTGGCTTACCAATGAAAGATTCTAAGCTGGTTTTACCTTGTGGAATTTTTGGAAGGTGGACCAATAATTAAATTAAAGGAGGAGCTTAGTATATAAACTAAGAAGGGCTAAAATGCAGAAATTAAATGTAATATATGAAGATAATCACATAATTGTTGTAGAAAAAATGCCAAACATTCCATCTCAATCAGATAAAACAGAAGATATTGATATGCTTACTATGGTAAAGCAGTATATAAAAGAAAAGTATAACAAACCAGGCAATGTATATGTAGGTTTAATACATAGATTAGATAGGCCAGTTGGTGGAATTATGGTTTTTGCTAAAACTTCTAAAGCAGCTGGAAGACTTAGTGAGCAAGTGAGAAATAAAGAATTCGGAAAAGAGTATTTGGCAGTTGTAGATGGAAAACTAGAAGATGAAAAAGGAATTTTACAAGATTATTTATATAAAGATGAAAGAAATAATATTAGTAAAGTTGTAAGTAAAGAAAAGAAAAATAGTAAATTTGCAGAGCTAGAGTATGAAGTTGTAAAATATAACGAGATTAAAAATTTATCACTTTTAAAAATAAAGCTTCATACTGGTAGACATCATCAAATACGAGTACAATTATCACACTTTGGACATAGCATATATGGGGACCAAAAATATGGTACAAGAGGAGAAGGTAAGCAAATAGCCCTATGGGCATATAAACTAAAAATATTGCATCCTATCACAAAAGAAGAAATGGTATTTGAATGCTTACCAGAACCTGTTGGAACTTGGTGTATATTAAAAAATAATTAGTAGAGAAAAAGAAAGTAAACACAAAACATTGTAGTTTACTTTCTTTTTTGTTTTAAAATGCAAAAAATTTATCAATATAATATATTTATGTAATCTTTATGAAACAGCAAAAATATTTTACAAAACAAAAAATTACACTTTTCGCAAATGAATTTCGCTATAAAGTAAACAAAAAATACAAAACTATAAAATTAATGATAAATTATACTAAGAAAATTAAAAAAAGGATTTAAAAATGATACAAAAATTTTGCAAAATCTTAACTAATAGAATTAGAAAAGAAATGCCAGAAATAGATGATGAAAGAGCTGAAGTAATAACATATGGTTTGGAATTGATAATTGGTGAAATTCCTAAGATTTTTATAACTTTAGCAATAGCATTTGTATTAGGAGTATTTAAATTAACAGTTTTTACAATATTAGCCTTACTACCTTATAGAGTTTCATCAGGTGGTTTTCACTTAAAAACTCATATAGGATGCATAATTTCAACATCATTATATTACTGTGGAGTTCCATTACTTGCAAAATATATAGTTTTAGCTCCAAATATTAAATATATTTTGATCTTATCTATTTGGGTATTTGGAATGTTAATGGTTAGGTTATATGCACCAGCTGATACAGAGAATGTACCAATACTTAGAAAAAGTGAAAGAAAACAAAAGCGAATATTATCATATATAACGCTTACATTAGGATTAATAATAGCAATATTTATAAAAAATCCTGTTATTTCCAACATATTATTATTTGGAAATTTAGTACAAAGCATAATGATAACTAGATTAGCTTATAAACTTACAGGATCTAAGTATGGATATGAAGTATATCAAGAAGCTTCGACAAACTAGATAATAAAAGAATATTTAGCAACTTGATATTCTTTATATTATAAATTCGTACAAAAGGGAGGGATATATATGGTTAAATTCCTAGCTAAAGTAGCAGAAAAATATGCAAAAGCTACAAATACAGCTTGCGTTATATTTTTCGTTATGCATCAACCAAAAATGCCTGCATCATTAGTAAAGAAAGACTAATGTTTTTAAATTTGTAAGTAATAATAATTACTTAATTAATGTTAAATAAATAAATTCGCAAAAAATAGCCTTTTCAGGCTATTTTTTGTTATTATATATTTCTAATTGTTGTGTAAAATATTTATCATCTTTTTTAGTATATAAATTCAAATTATCATTTTTAGTCATATATTGTCTAACTTCCCAAAGACCAAGTCCAGAATGATTTTCTTTACCAGAATTACCTTTTTCAAAAATGTCTTCTATATTTACATCTTTATTTTTATATGTATTTGAAATCAAAACAATATTTCTGTTTTTATTATATTCATTTCTAAAGAATATATTTATTATTTTTTCATCGCATTCACTAGCTGCTTCAATTGCATTATCTAATAAAATTCCTAATATTCTTGAAAATTCATAAGACTTAATATTAAAGTCATTTAAATCAACAAAAAATTCAAAATTTATTTTTATACCAAGGTTGTCTGCTTTATAATATTTGGAAGATAAAATACTATAAATAGCTGGGTTATTTATTATATTAGGGTTTAAAGTTGCTATATTATTTGCTCTTTGACAATCATCACGAAGTGAATGATAGTATTCTCTTAAACCATCTAAGTCATTTGTTTCAACATATCCACCAATTGCAGAAACAATGTTATCAAAATCATGTTTAAAGCCCTTAACATTATCATATAAAACTGTGATAGATTTATTATAAGCTTCAACTGTTTCTAACTCTCTAGTGGTTATTGTGAGTTTTGTAACTTTATTTAAGCTATACAAGTTAATACAAAAATATGCAATTAAAACTATAACTGTCAAAAATGTTATATATATTGATGCAAAATCTATATAATAACAAACTATTATACCTTGAAGTAGAATAGTAAATAAGCCTAATATAAAATTAACGATTACAACTTTTTTAGTTTTCTTATCAAAATCTTCTAGAATTTTAATTTTATATTTTTTAAGTTTTAAAATAAAAATTATTAATGTTATGCAGCTATATGCTAATATTAAATAAAACAATCTATAAATTGGAGTTAATAAAGTTTGATTATACGATAAATTTAATACTTTCATATAAACATTTAAAATTAATGTAGTTACCAAAGCAAAAATTATAGCAGGTATGAATAGAGCGATTAAAGATTTTATAAAACCTTGCTTAAATATGAAATATATAAGTAAAAATATTATTAAATAATTACTTATAACATTAATTGGATGTGGAATGAATACGGTATTTATAATTGAGCAAATTGATGCAAATATTACATATAAAAATTTTTGCTTGCGTGAACAATTAATATTTAATAAATTTATAAATAACATAAGAGATAAAAAACTCTCTACACAGGCAAAAGGCAACAACATAGAATTGACAAGACTTTCATTTTCCATCCACAACGCATTCCAAATATTATTTAATATTTCCATAATTACTCAAAACCTCCAATATAGTTTTCTTATATTTAGGACCAATTTCACAAGTAGAATTATCACAAAAATAAATAGTATTAGTAACAGGTTCAACGTGAACAATTTTATTCATATTAACAACAAAAGATTTATGACATCTAATAAAATTTTTAGGTAATAATTGTTCCATTTTAGCAAAAGAGCTATAAGATTCATAATCGTTAGAAGAAGTATGATAAATTAATTTCATACCTTCACGTTTAATATATAAAATTTCATTTTCATCTACTAAAGTGTTTTTGTTATCAATCTTAATATACTTTTTAGGTTGACCGTTAATATCGTCAAGCAATCTAAGAACGGTTTCCTCTAGTCTTTCCAAAGTAATAGGTTTAGAAATATAATCAAAAGTTTTAATTTTATAAGCAAGTAATGAATACTCTAAATGGCCAGTTGTAAAAATCATATAAGCATCTTTATTAAAATCTCTAATTTTTTCAGCAAGCTCTAGACCATTCATACTAGCCTTTAATTGAATATCTAAAATAAATACATCAACATTATGAGATTTAGAAAAATCTAATACTTCTATAGGATTAGTAGATGAAAATGATACAGTTGCATCAATATTATTAGCAATAAAAATTGTATCAAACATCTTATTTAATTTATCCAACATATTTTTATTATCATCACATATAACAAAATTTAACATAAATATCTCCTCACAAATAAAAAATGATAATAATTGAAAATATAAATTTACTTATATTTCCAATTACTATATCAATATAATCTAAATTTTAAAACTTGTCAATATAAAATGTAGAAAAAAGTAAAATCTTGTAGTTTAGACAATAAGCAAATAAGAAGATTATCAAAATAAAAATGTAGAGGAAAAAAATGTAAATAAAATCATGTCTATTTTGAAATTAATTTTAAATTATTATCGTACGACGTACTAATATATTATCATATTATATAAAGTTTATTAATTGATTTTTATGCAAGTTTTTGTTATACTTAAATTGTTGTTGAATTATATATAATAAGAAAGGAAAATAATCTTATGCAGAAATACGATATAATTGTAGTTGGGATGGGACCTGGATCTATTTTTATGGCTTATGAAATGACAAAAATCGACAAAACTAAAAAAGTTTTATTAATCGAACAAGGCAAAAGAGTAGAAGACAGAAATTGCCCTATAGAAAAATTAGGCAAATGTGCTAAATGTAAACCATTTTGCAATATAACAAGTGGCTTTTCAGGAGCTGGAGCATTTTCAGATGGAAAATTATCATTATATAATGAAGAAGACGATGACATATATGTCGGAGGAAATTTGCATAAATATATAGGAGTTGAAGAGACAAAAAAAATAATAGATTATGCAGATAAAGTATATCTAAGTTTTGGAGCAGATAATAAACTAGAAGGAACAGAATTTAAAAACGAAATAAAAGAAATAAAAGATAGAGCAAAAAAGGAAGAATTGAGCTTAATTGATATACCAATAAGACACTTAGGAACAGAAAAAGCACATGAATTATATAAAAGAATAGAAAATTATCTAGAAGAAAATAATATAGATTTAATGTTTGAAACAGTTGTTGATGATTTAATTATCGAAGACAATACGGCAAAAGGAGTAAAAATTAGATCAGCGAACTCTAAAGAAAAGGAGACAACATCTATATATGGAGATAAAGTAGTAGTGGCAGTAGGTAGAAAAGGTGCAAATTGGCTATCTGATATGTGCAAAAAATATAGTATTAAGACTGAATCAGGAGCAGTAGATATAGGTGTAAGATATGAACTTCCAGATAAAGTAATGAAAAATATAAATACATATATGTATGAGGCAAAGTTTATAGGAAGACCAGGACCATTTAAAGATAAAGTAAGAACATTTTGTCAAAACCCAAGTGGTTTTGTTTCAGCAGAGGTATATGATAATAATCTAACATTAGTAAATGGACATTCATATAAAGATAGAAAAAGCACAAATACAAATTTAGCTTTACTTGTATCACATAACTTTAAATATCCATTTAATAAGCCAATAGATTATGGTAGAAATATTGCTAAAAACCTAAATGAGCTTGGAAATGGAAATATAGTTGTTCAAAGATTAGGTGACATCTATAGAGGAAAGAGAACATGGGAAAAAGAGCTAGAAACAAATCAAGTAGTTCCAACATTAAAGTCAGCTGTAGCAGGAGACATAACTTTTGCACTAGGTTATAGAACAATGACAGATATTTTGCAATTTATAAGACAAGTTGATAAGGTGGTAGAAGGTTTTGCTAATCCAGAAAACTTATTATATGCACCAGAAATTAAATTCTATAGTAATAAAATATATATAGATAATAACTTTGAAACAAGTGTAAAAAATTTATATTCTATTGGAGATGGTGGCGGAATGACAAGAGGTCTTATGATGGCTTCTTGCTCGGGAATTAAAATGGCAAGAATATTAAAAGATATAAAATAATTATTATAAATAAACAGTTAATAAATGATTTAACTTAATTAACTGTTTATTTTTATGTACTAATAAAAAATTATTGATTTAAAATATATTTATTGATATAAAGTATGTAGGTAAATTCAAAATAAAAAATTAGAGAACTAAATTAAATTTAAAATTATCTAATAAATGTACAAATGAAAGAAAGGGGGAAAATATGTTAGCAAAAGGCTAACATAGGTTAAGTAAATGAAACAAATAGAAATGGTAAAAAAAGCAAAAAAACGGTGATACCAATGCATTAGAACAAATAATATTGCAAAACATGAACTCAATGTATCGAGTAGCATTTGGTATATTAAAATCAGATGAAGAAATATCTGATGCTATTTCAAATACCATAGTTATTATTTTCGAAAAAATACATACTTTACGAAATGAAGAGTTTTTTAAAACTTGGTTAACACGAATTTTAATCAATGAATGTTATAAGATATATAAGCAAAATAAAAAAATAATTTATCTAGAAAACTGTAATGAAGGAACTCTTTCTTATAATGATACATATGGCGATTTTGAAATAAGAAACATAGTAAACAAGCTAGATAAAGATTTAAAAGAGGTAGTAATACTTTATTATTTCGAAGATTTTAGTATAAAACAAATTTCGAAAGTATTAAAGATACCAGAAGGCACAGTAAAATCACGATTATCAAGAGCAAGGAGTACATTAGAAAAAAAACTGCTAAAAGATAATTGGGAAAGGAGAGATTTAAATGGATAATAACAATATAGATAAAATATTAAAAGAAAAGCTTAAAAACCATATAACTCCACCAAAAGAAGTTCAAGAAAAAGTAATAAAGACTATTAATAAGCAAAAAGAAAAAGCAAAAAAGCAAAACGTAAAATCAAAAAGATTTGTTAAAATGCGAGCAATAGCATCTATGGTAGCAGTAGCATTAATAGCTGTTACTTTAGGAATATACATAAAAAATAATGGACTAAATTTTAAAACTACAGAAATAACTAGTGTAACAATAAAAAATATAGAGCCAACAAAATCTAGTAATCAAATATTATCAAATGACTCTGAGTTTATCATTGAAGTGGAAGGCGAAAAAGTAAATGCCCAAAGCGTTCAAAAAGTTTTATATATAGAACCTGCATTAGAATATACAATAAAGAAAACAAGCAACCCAAATCAATATAAATTAACATTTAAGCAAAATATACCAAGCAACACAATAGTAAAGTTACAATATGTAAAAGATCAAATAACTGAGAATAGTTGGGCTTACCAAACTTCAGATGAATTAGTTGTAAACGAAACTTACCCTGAAAATGGTACATATGGAGTTTCAAAAAATTCTGTAATCGAGATAGAATTTTCTTATGCAAGCATTGAAAATCTAGAAAATTATGTAGAAATATCACCAGCCATAGAAGGCAAATGGGAACACTTAGGAAAAGTGTGGAGATTTACACCAGCTAATAAATTAGCAGAACAAGAATATTATGTAAAAGTAAAAAGTGGAATCACAACACAGCAAAAAACATTAAAAGATGATTATATATTTAGATTCCGTGTAGCTGAATCATACCAAGAGCAGTATCGTTATAACACAATTTCTATAGACGGAATAAACACATATAAGCCAGATGAGCCAGTAAGAATATATTGCGAAGATGTATATGATGAAGAACGAAAATTAAATATTTCTAAGCTAGAAATCGCAAAATTCGAGACAAAAGATGATTTTATAGAATATTTACAAAATAAAGATTATAAAAAAGCTACAAACTTTACTAAATATGAGTTTGAGCAGACAACAAAATTTGTACAATTATCACAAGGCTTGCAAGAAGGCTTTTATGTAGCAGTTATATATGGAGCAAACAACAAAGAAATGTTTAACTGCCCAATACAGATAAATGAATTATCAGCATATGCAATGGAAACAGAAAGAGATGTTATAGTATGGGTAGCAAATGGAAAAAATTTAGCAAAAAATATACAAGTAGAATATCAAGGCAAAACACAAAAAACAGATAGTCAAGGTTTAGCAGAATTTAAAGATGTAGCAGATAATTCAAAAACAATTAAATATTTAAGCTTAGGAAATACACAAAATCAATTAGTGGTAGGAATTTATAACTATTCTTTAGATAATTACCCTAAGGCATATTTGTACACAGATAGACCACTATATAAAAGTACTGATACAATAAACATTTGGGCATTTATACCACTTAAAAACTTTTATGATAAAGTTCAAAATGAATTTTATATAGAATTAGATGAAGAAGGAAAACAAAAAGTAAATGTTGATGAAAATGGTAATTTAAATTATTCTATAAATTTAAATAACCATAATGATACAAACTATTCTACCATTAAATTATACTATAAAGATACTATTATAGGCATTAGAGAAATAATGATAGAAAATTACGAACTACAAAATTATTCATATGATGTAATAGCTAATAGAAATTATGTTTATGCTGGTGAAAAATACGAATTTGATGTAAAAGTTAATCATATAACAGGTTTGGTGGTACCAAATAAGAAGGTAAGAGTAGAATATTTTGGAAAAATATACACAGAAATTACAGGAGAAAATGGAATAGCTCATTTTGCAATAGATATAGAAGCAGACGAAACAGAATCTTCAAACCCAAACGGTACAACTATAACAATAAAAAATGGTGATGGAGAAGAGTATACAGATAAAGATTATTATAAAGAAATTTTTATATTAAGTAGAGATGTATATGTAGATAAACAAGAAAACGAAGATGCTTATACAGTAGATATTTATAAACTAGCAAAAGATAAAGACATAAATGTAAGCTATGATTTATCTAATATATATGATGGTACATATAATACAAATGTACATGTAGAATTAGAAGAAACAGCATGGACAAGAGAGCTTATAGGCTATAATTATAACGAATATACCAAACAAAACGAACCACAATATAAATATAATCCAAGTTCAAACACGCAAAATATAAAAACAGTTAATACGCAAAACGAAAAATTAAAAATTAATAAAAATGACCTAAAACTTAAGGAAGACACAGAAGAAGTATATTATACATATGTGTTAATATATACATTAAAAGATACCTTAGGAAGAAATGTAAGAGAAATACAAGATGTATATTTTAATGATGAATTAAATAATCGAAATGTAGGATATTTTTACGTTGATTCAAATAGTTCAGACTCATTATCTGATATGCCTCAAGCCATTAATGCAGAAGCATACTACTCTTATAGATATTTATTGCAAAGAGATCTAGAAAAATTCTCTATAGGAGACACTGTAAACTTTACTTTAGCAGAAAGTACGAATTCGGGAATTAAAAATATACAAAACTCAGGTAAGATTTTAGAACTAGTATTTAAAGAAAATATAATGAGTAAAGAAATAATAGAAGAAAGCAAATTTAGTTATAAATTTAACGAAAAAGATTTTCCAGGATGCACCATTACAACAGCTTATTTCTACGAAGGAAATTTCTATAGAATGCCAATATATTATTTCGATTTTAATGAAGAAGACAGAAAAGTAGATATTCAAATCACTCGAGATAAGGAAAAATATGCTCCTGGAGATGATGTAACATTAACAGTCAAAACAACTAATAACGGAAAGCCTATAAAATCATTTGTAAATATTAGTGTAGTAAATGAAGCAATATTTGCACTAGTAGAAGACGAAGCAAATATATTAAGTACTATTTATGAGCAAAAACCTTACCCAGTATATACCTATTCAAGCTATATAGATTACATTCAAGGACAGCAAGATGGCGGAGGCGGTGGCGGTGGGCTTCTACGTAGTAACTTTGGAGATACTGCATATTTTAAAACAGTAAATACAGATTCTAAAGGAACTGCAACCGTAACATTTAAGTTACCAGATAATGTAACCACATATAGAGTAACTGCACAAAGTGCAAATAAAGATTTATATGTAGGAATAAATACAACAGATATAGTTTCAACATTGGACTTTTTCATACAATTTACAGAGCCAAGAAATGTAAAAACAACAGATGATTTAGTATTAAATGCTACAAGCGTAGCAAATTCAATATATAATGTAGATTATGAATTTACAATAAAAGAATTAAATAAAACATTAACAGCTTCTGCAAATACAAATAGTATAGCAACAGTAAACTTTGGAAAATTGCCATATGGAACTTATACTGTTAACATTACAGGCAAATGTGGTGAGCAAACAGATGCAGCTTTATACACTATAAATATTATTGAATCAGCACAAGAGGTAAAATCAAAAACTACTGTACCTATAAATAGTGATGTAAAAATTACGCCAACTAAAAACCCAATAGTACTTGAAATTTACCATAAAAATATGGAGCAATATCTAAAATATATTGATTTCATAGAAAGTACCGTGACGAATAGATTAGATACACAAATTGCATATATTAAAGCTCAAGAAATAAAAGATAGATATTATAATACCGGGGGTAAAAACTATAAGTTAGATTTATCACAATATTTAGGAGAAAAATATTTAAAAAATTTACCTAACGGAAAAGAAGACCTAGTACTTTCAGCACTTATAAGTTATTATACAGATGGATATCTTGATAATAGATCTTTGATGTTTAATAATATGGATAATTTGTTTGAAACTTATCTGTTTGCAGCAGCTAGTAAAGAGCCTGTACTTATAGATTTGTTACACTTAAAAGATGAGCCTAATATTGCAAATTATAATAAATTATTAGTAACACTATCTTTAGAATTCCTAGGCGATTTTGAAAATGCTAAAGAATTATATAATGAAATAACATTAACTAATGAAGAAGCGGAAGAATATAAATCTATAGTAGCTATTATTGAAACATTTATAAACAAACAAAATGCAGTAATTAAGATAAATGAATTGATGGAAAGTAAGCCAGCTGATGAATATTTAAGATTTGCAATATTATCATTCTTTGAAAATAATTCATCACAAATTGAAGCTGAAAATGAAGTAAAGGTAGTAAGTAAAAACTTAAATAGAGCTATAAAATTAAATGGAATGCAAATACAAACTTTAACTATAAATAGTGAAGAATTAAGCAATATCAAATTTGAAACATCAAGTAATGATGTAATGGTATCTTACTATTATCAAACTTTACTAGATAATGTAGAAGATCAAAACATATCTAAAGATATTTCAATAAGAGTAAATGGAGAACTAAAAAAGGATAATGAAATTACATTAGTAGTTAACTTTACAAAACAATTTGAAGGACCAGTAAAAATAGCACTTCCAAATTCATTAAGACTAGCAGAAGATTATTCTTATAATGAAAATAAAAAATATTATTTACAAAATAATAACATCGACTATGTAACATATTTTAAACAAAAGGAATGCAGTATAATGGAGATAAAATTACTTGTTACTTGTGAAGGAAATTATAAATTTGAAAATATAGTATGCAATGAAGATGGTATTTATCACCTTTCAAATTCATTAGACATTAATATAAGTAAATAATTAAAAAGGTTAGACAATTAGTCTAGCCTTTTTTGTGTTTATTAACATATATTGCCAAGTTTATAAATATATATTAATAGTAAAATTTTTGGAGGTACATATGACTAGAATAAAAAATATACATATTTTAAGTATTCCATTAGTTATAATCACAATGCTATCTGTAATTATATTATTTAGAACGCAAGAACAAGAAACTGTAGCTGTAAGTGCTACTTTAGTAAGCAATGAAAAAATATGTTGGGGTATTAGAAGAAATTCCTTGCATGAACAACCAGATGTAGGCGATAAAAATAGAAAAATATTAGAAGACAATAATGGAATATGCTTAGGAGACAAAAATCAAAAGGTAATTTACATTACCTTTGACGAAGGGTATGAAGCAGGATATACAAATAAAATTTTAGATATTTTAAAAGAAAACAATGTCAAGGCAGCATTTTTCTTAGCGGGACATTATTTTAATTCTGCAGGAGAATTAGTAGAAAGAATGATAAAAGAGGGTCATATAGTAGGAAACCATACTCCATTGACACTGATGACACTATTTTGAAAATATAATAAAAGCTAGATAAATAGCCGTTTTGCAATGAGTGAGTTAATAAAAATAATTTACTCATTTTTTAATTATTAAATTAGTAAATATCAGAAAAATAGTTTATTTTTGAGTCAAAATATGTTAAAATAACAACATAAGGAGCGACACACAATGAAAATATATGTATATTTAGATGAAAGTCGGATCAATTCATAAAAATAGTAAAACAAGATATTTTGCAGTAGGTGGATACTTTTGTTATGATGAAGATAAGATGAAAATAAAAGCTATATATAAAAGAGAAAACTTAAAACTAAAAAAAGAAAAAAATTTGAAATTAGAATCAGAAATAAAGTCGTATGATATGACTGAAGATGAAAAAATAAAAATTTTTAATAAAATTCAAGATATTGAAAGTTTTCATGGCTGCGTCAAAGTATTTGATAAAAAATACATGAAAAAAGAAATAATTGATTCTAACATATTTTTTAATTATGCAGTAAAAGTCTTAATTCAAGATTGCATATTGCCAGAATTAAATTTACAAGAAAATAGTGAGCCAATAGAGTTTATTATTAGTATAGACAATAGAAATATAAGAGTTGGTGAATTAAATAATTTGGAAACATATTTAAAAACTGAATTTTGTATTTATGATGATGATTTTAAAATTACTTATTATGATTCCAAAACAAATTATGGAATACAATTAGCTGATTTAACAGTTAATACTTTTTATAATTCGTATAAAGACATAAGTATAGTTGAAAATTTGATAAAAGAATTAAAACAAAAAAATTTCAGAGTAAGTTTGTTTCCAAGAAATAGTAGGAATAAAAAATAAAATTATTCATAGAATATTAATGAAAATATTTGACATACAAATTTTTGTATGGTAAAATATTTATAGTAAGACCTAGGTATGGTAGCTAAAGGCTAAGCGTATGTTAAGTACGTTGCCACCTAGGCATTTTTTGTTAAATAATCATTTTGCAAAATAACTAAAGAATAAAATCTTTAGTTATTTTATTAAGAAGATGATAACTTTAATAATATAAGAAGAAATTTTATAGTAAAAATAAGTTATAAGGAGTAAAAAACTATGGATATAACAATAGAAGTACAAGATTATATGTTAAATGTTAGAGCAGCAGTAGTAATAGTTCATAATGATAGAATATTAGTTCATAAAAATATAAATTCAGACCATTATGCTTTAATGGGTGGAAGAGTAGAATTAGGAGAAGATTCAATAACTACTATAAAAAGAGAAATAAAGGAAGAAATAGGAAAAGAAATTGAAATAATAGGTTATATATCAACAGTAGAAAATTTCTTTGTAATGAAGGAAAAGAAATATCATGAAATAGAATTTGTATATTTAGCAGAATTTAAAGAGGAAAAAGATAAATTAATACAAGATACAATAAAAAACATAGAAGGAAAAGATTATTTACAATATGAGTGGATAGAAAGAAATCAAATAGATAAAATTCCATTAATGCCAGTAAAAATACAAGCAGTTTTGAAAGATGGAAAATATCCTGTACATATAATAAATAAAGATAAATAAATATATAAAAAGAAAAATAACTAAAGGAAATATATAGTCCAATAGTTATTTTTTTGTTATATTTTTTCATCCTTTTCATATTATTAAATAAAATATTATGAGGAGGAAATAAAATTGCAAAATAAAGTTTATGTTGAATATGGTATAGCAAATTTGAGAGATATTTTAAAAGATATTTTAATAAAATATATGGGAGAAAAATAATATGAAAAATAAAATATATAAAGTTGCTAAATATATGAGGCTGTCTAGAGATGATGGGGATGACCGAGAAAGTGAAAGTATAGAAAATCAAAGAGATATTATTGATAACTATATTAATGAACAGGATGATTTAGAAGAAGTAAAAGAATATGCAGATGATGGTTTTACTGGAACAAATTTTAATAGACCTGGCTTTCAAGAAATGCTAAAAGATATAGAAGAAGGAAAAATAGATTGTATAATAACAAAAGACTTATCAAGATTTGGACGAGATCATATAGATACAGGATATTATTTAGAAAGATATTTTCCATCTAATTCTATAAGATATATTGCAATTGGAGATAATGTGGATACTTTAAGACCAGATGGACTTCAATTTTTAACATTTAAACTAAGTTTTAATGATTATTATGCACAAGACATCTCAAATAAAATAAAAAGTGTCAAATTTAGAAAAATAGAAAAAGGAGAATTTCAAGGAGGCATAGCACCATACGGATATAAAAAAGATAAAAATATAAAAAATCATTTAGTAATTGATGAATATGCAGCAGAAATTATAAAAGACATATTTGATATGTATGTAAATAAAGGAATGTCACCACAAAAAATAGCAGATGAATTAAATAAAAGAGAAATATTAGCTCCAGCTATTTATTTAAAAATACCAACTTTTATGAAAAGAGAGAGTAGTAATTCAAATGGAAAATATTTATGGCACAGAACTCAAATAGGTAAAATATTAAAAAATGAAGTATATATTGGAAATGTAGTAGGTAGAAAATTTCAAAAAGTAAGTCATAAAATAGCAAAGGTAAGAAACACAAATCCAGAAGAATATATAATAGTAGAAAATATGCATGAACCAATTATAAATATGGATATGTGGAATAAAGCACAAGAAAAAATAAAAAATAAGCATATAACAAGAACAAGAAAATTTAATCATTCACTTAAAGGACTAGTGTTTTGCAAAGAATGCATGCGGAATAGCAACATTAAGAACAAGAACAGAACAAAGAAAGTCTGGTAAAGAATGGAGAGTAGATTATTTTATATGTTCTAATAAAAATAGTAATAGAGGAAATTGTAATAATAAACAGATACGAGCAGATTTTATTGAGGAACAAGTAAGAAAAAAATTAAAAAAAGAAATAGAAAAAATTACATATTCGAAAGAGGAATTAAAGGATATATTTAAAAATTCAAAAATAAAAGTAAAAGAAAAATTAGATATATTAGAAAAAAAGCTAAAAATAACCAATCTTGAATTAGAAAAAATTAATAATATATTAGAAGAAATGTATCAAGATAAAATAAATAAAATAATTAAAAAGGAAGATTTTGAAAAATTTTATTCTAAAAAGATTGAGGAAAAAACAAAAATTTTAAATAAAATAAAGGCTCTTGAAGATGAAATAAAAACACAAAAAGAAGAGTTAGAAAAAGTGGATATGAAAAAAATTTTAAAGCAAACAAAAGAAATATTAAGTCTAAAAAATGTAACAAAAGAAATGTATGAAAAACTAGTAGAAAAAATAGAATTTGATAGTGGTAAAAATATATTTGTAAAATTTAAATTTGAAAAATACATATAGCAAAAGCTAAAACTTTAAATTCAGTATTAGCTTAAAATTTAACTAATACTGGACTTAAGGAATAAGGAAACCATACTGTAAATCATAAAAGCTTGCCGGAGTTAACAGAAGCTGAGCTAAATGATGAAGTAATGAAGTTGCATCAAGCAGTATATGATAAATTTGGATATGACATGAAATACATAAGACCTCCAAAAGGAGAATTTAGTGAAAAAACCATTATAGCAACTAACAACATGGGATATACACAGGTAATGTGGAGCTTTGCGTATGTAGATTGGAATGAAAAAAAGCAACCAAATGAAGAAAAAGCAAAAAAGACCATATTAGACAATTTGCATAATGGCGAAATCATGTTATTACATGGAAATTCAAAAACTAATGCAGATATATTAGACAGTTTAATAAAAGAGATAAAAACCCAAGGTTATGAAATAAAAAGTTTAGATGAATTTAAATAAAGGAGATAGAAAAATTGGCAAAAGCAAGAAGAATAAAAAACAAAATCGAAGACATGTTAGAAATGCCTAAAGAGGTATATTCCGATACTCCTAAGCTGACAGTAGTGGGTTTTGAAGAAATGTTTATAGAAAATTATAAAAGTATTTTAGAATACGAAGAATTTTTTGTAAGAATAAACACACATATAGGCATTTTAAACATAAATGGCTTTAATTTAAACTTAGAAAAAATGACAAATGATGATATTAAAATAACAGGCACAATAGAAAGTATAGACTTAGAGAAAAATGCTGACTAAATTTACGGGAGGAACTAATGGAATTTATAAAAATAGCTATATCATACATATTAGGCTATGTTAGAGTAACTGTAGAAGGCTATTATATTGAAAGATTCATTAATATTTGTATTAATAACAAGATATTAATTTGGAATATAAAAAGAGAAAAACAAGGAGTTAAACTATTTTTAAATGTTGGAATAAATGATTTTAAAAAATTATGTGAAATAAGTAAAAAAACAAAATGTAAAATTAAAATTAGTAAAAAACGCGGTCTACCATTTTTATTAAATAGATATAGAAAAAGAAAAATATTTGCATTATTTTTAATAATAGTAGTTTTACTTATTTTATTTAGTTCAAATTATGTTTGGAACATAGAAATACAAATAGAAGATAACCAAGTGTTAGACGGAATAGAGGAAGAAATAGAAAAAGCCGGACTTACAGTTGGAAAAAACAAAAATAAAATTGACTCAAATAGTATAATTCAAAAAATAAGATTAGACAGAAAAGATATTTCTTGGCTTGGAATAGAACTTAAAGGAACAAATGCTATAGTAAAAATTGTAAAAGCAAATGAAGCACCGCAAATTATTGATGAAAATGCTTATACAAATATAGTATCAAACAAAGCAGGAATTATTACAAAAATAGTGGCACAAAATGGAACAGCAAAAGTAAAAGTAGGAGATACTGTAAGCGCTGGGGCTGTATTAATAGAAGGAACTATGACAGGTAAATATACAGACTTAAGATATGTACATAGCATCGGAGAAGTAGAAGCAAAAGTATGGTACACAGCGGTTAAAAAAGTTTATTATACAAACCAAGAAAAAGAATATACAAATAGAGAGGAAAATAAATATGGTATAAAAATAAATAATTTTAAAATAAATTTTTATAAAACTCTTTCAAATTTTGAAATTTATGATACAATAGAAACAGAAAAAAAGGCTAAAATATTTTCTAATTTATATTTGCCAATTTCACTAGTAAAAACAACGAATAAAGAGCAAATAAATGTAGAAAAAAAATATAGTATAGACGAGGCAAAAAACATTGCAATAGAGCAAGCAAAACAAGAATTAGATAGCAAAATAGGCGATAAAAGCAGTATACTTCGAGAAATAATTAACCCAAAAGAAAATGCAGATAATATAGAAGTAACTGTTACATATGAAGTACTAGAAAAGATAGGAACAGAAGAAAAAATACAATTTTAGGACTACCTAAAAAGAAAGGAAAAAATATGGAAGAGAGAAGTTTAAGAATATCTGGAGCAAATGGAACCTTTTTAAACAGATTAACAAATACATTAACTAAATTAATAAGCCCTACCAAAGAGGGTATTAACTCTATGCTTATATCAATAAAAAGAAACAATCTATTAAAAGCATATGATTCATACCTTAATGCAGAAGACCAAGAAGCACAAGAGAAAAAATACGAAGAAGCTTATACAGCATATTTAGAAGTACTAGACAAATACACATTAAGTTCAATCTATAAAAAGGTAAATGATGGAGTTGCAACAGACTTTCAATCAAAAGCATTATCACAATATTATGGAATAATTCAATTAAAAGAAAATGAATTCATAGAATACAAATACAGAAAACAAAAATACTTATTAGAGTTAGATAATGAGACTGTAAGACTTATAAACAAAGATAAGCTAACTACAAGATACAAAAAATTTTATATTGCAAAAATGGATGAACTATATAAAAGAATATTAAAAAATTATTCAATAAAATTAGCTGATAATACTAGCAGTTATGACAGTACAAAGGAATTTATTTTTACAAAAGTATTTATAACATTAGAAGACTACATAAAAAATGTATTAGTGTTAAAAACAGAAGATAAAGAAAACAAACAATACCAAGATGCAGTAGAAGCATATCAAAAATTCGAAAGATTTATTGTAGGAAAATTAGATACTAGAGACATAATTGAAAAAAACATGGTTTTATTAGAAATAAGCCGAAAATTATTCACGCACAGTTTACCATTAGTAGTAGCTGAACAATGTTACTTAAAACTTTTAAAAGATGCACGTTGTTTAGTGCAAGATTCAAAAATAGCTACCAAAAGAGAAAACGCATATATGATGCTAATTAATTTAATTGAAGATTACAATATACGTTTACTTTCTACCAAGGTTTACTGGGAAGACTTAAAAGAAAGAGAAGACTTTAAAAAATTTTTAGACAAATTTAAAGAAATAGAAGCTAAAAAAGAAATTGATTTCGAAGAATATATGAAACAAAAAGAAGTTTTATTTATTAAAAATGACCTAAAAAAATTAGATGGCCAAAAGCAAGATTATACAACACTTACAAAATATTATAAGCGTAAATTAGTAGATTATGGCGTTATGAGAGAAATAAAAAATTCAGCTGCAGGAAAATATGGAGAAAAAGAAGGAGTTTGCAAATTTACAGGTAAAAGTGTAAAACTTTTAAAAAATGCAGGCTAATAAAGGAAGAAAAAATGTACCAATTAGAATATTTAGACTTAGAAGAAAATAAAGATTATGAAAAAATTATAAGTAAAGTAGTCAAACAATGCTTTAAAACAGAACATTTAGAAAAATCTAAATTATTCATAAGCATAACCTTGACTACGCCTGAAAATATAAGAAAAATAAATAATCAATATAGAAATATAGATAAAGAAACAGATGTATTATCATTCCCAATGTCCGAAAAACAAGAACTCGAAGAAAAACTAAAAAAACAAGATTTTAAATATGAAGATGCACTAGGAGATATTGTAATTTCGATTGATCAGGTTAAAAAGCAGGCAATAGAGTATGAACATAGCTTTGAAAGAGAATTATCTTATATGGTAGTCCATGGTTTTTATCACCTTATGGGCTATGACCATATGCAAGACGATGAAAAAGCTATAATGAGACAAAAAGAAGAAAATGTTTTAAACATTTTGGAAATAACTAGAGATTAAAGGAAGATTGACTATGAAAAATAAAGAGACATTAATATTAATTTCAATATTAATAGTTTTAATTGTTGCATGTGCAAGTTTTATTGGTTATAAAATTTTTACAATGCAAAAACAAAATCAGACAGTAAGTGGAACTCAAGAAACTGACGAAGAAAATAAACCTATAGTTATTGAAGATAAAAAAGCACAAATATTTCAAGGAAATGATAGACCAATAGCATTTATGATTGATAATCAAGAAGGAGCTTGGCCACAAGCAGGCTTAAATAATGCGTATTTAGTATACGAAATAGTTGCAGAAGGTGGAATAACAAGACTAATGGCATTATTTAAAGGGCAAGACTTAAATCAAATTGGACCAATTAGAAGCTCAAGACATTACTTTTTAGATTATGCTTTAGAAAATGATGCGATATATGTTCATTTTGGATGGAGTCCACAAGCTGAAAGCGATATAAAATCACTTTCAGTAAATAATATAAATGGTATAACAGAAAGTTCATCAAGTTTTTGGAGAACAAATGGTAAGTCTAGTCCGCATAATGTAATCACAAGTACATCAAAAATATTGGAAGTAGCACAAAGAAAAGGTTATAGCACAACATCTAATAAAAAAAGTGTATTAAATTACACTGGAAATGAAGTTAATTTAGCAAGTGATTTAGAAGCTACAAACATTACTATACCTCATTCAAATTATCAAACAGTAGAATATAAATATAATGAAGCAACTAAAAAGTACACAAGATATGCACGTTCTAAATTGCAAACAGATTGGAATACTAATGAACAAGTAGAAACTAAAAATATAATAATTACTTTCTGTGACAATTATACATTAGATGATGTCGAAAATAAAGGAAGACAGGGCTTATATAATATTGGCGAATTTAAAGGATATTATATAACAAATGGAAAAGCAATTGAAATAACATGTATTAAAACTGATAGAACATCACAAACTATATATAAGGACTTAGAAGGAAACGAAATAAAAGTTAATGATGGTAATACATTTATACATATTTGTCCTAAGGATGCTAATGTAAAAATTGAGCCAGGAGCAGTAAATAATGTAGAAGAAAATCAAGAATAAAATGTAATAAAAAAGAGTAATAGCAGTTCTATTACTCTTTTTGTTTAATAAATTATTATTAAGGAGGAATATTAATGGAAAATTTTAAAAATAAGGGACCAATAGCAATTTTGAAAGGAATTTTGTTATCTATAATTTTAACATTAATTTTATTATTTATATTTGCAATAGTATTGACCTACACAAATGTATCAGAATCAACGATTCCAACAGTTATAATAGTTATAACTGCAATTAGTTTATTAATAGGAAGTTCTATAGCAAATAGAAAGATAAAGAAAAATGGCCTAATTAATGGAGCTATAATAGGTGCAATATATTTATTAGTAATTTATATAGTTTCAAGCCTAATAAGTGGAAGTTTTAATATGAATTTAAAAAGTGGCATTATGATTATTGTAGGAATTTTATTTGGCATATTAGGAGGAATTGTTGGAGTTAATACAAAAAAATGATTATTATAAAAAAAACAGTTGATATTTTTACAAAATTAGGGTAAAATTCTAACAGAAAAGGAGGCTACGTAATTGATAACATTAGAAGATGTAAAACAAAACTCAGAAGTACAATCACTAATAAATGCTGCACAAGAGCAATTAGATGCAATTGGCTATACAGAGCATTCTAATAGACATATAAATATAGTATCTGATAGATGTGGCAATATTTTAAAAGAATTAGGCTATGACGAACATACCATTGAACTTGGTAGAATAGCAGGTTATTTACATGATATAGGAAATGCAATAAATAGGCATGATCATGCACATAGTGGAGCAATTTTATCTTATCAAATTTTAAAAGAGATGGGGATGTCAGAAAAAGATAGAACACAAGTATTAATGGCAATTGGAAACCATGACGAAGAAACAGGAACAGCAGTTAGTAATATATCTGCTGCACTTATACTTGCGGACAAGTCTGATGTGCACAGAAGTAGAGTAACCAATACCAATATGGGAACATTTGATATACATGATAAAGTTAACTATGCTGTTACTGATGCAACATTAGAAGTAAATGCATTAGACAGGAAAATAACTTTAAAACTTGACATTGACAATAAAATTTGTCCAGTTTTAGATTATTTTCAAATTTTTATGGATAGAACAATGATGAGCAAATATGCAGCAAAGTTTCTAAATGTATGGTTTGAATTGATAATTAATGGTACAAAACTATTATAACGAAGGGAAGAAAAGAAATGAAGAAAATAAAAAAATTAACAATAATATTAATAATAGTATTACTATGCTTAGTATCTTTTATAGGAATATATATTAAAAATCATGCTTTGATGAAAAATATCATAAAAGATTATGATTTTGGAATGAATATAGAAGGTTATAGAGAAGTAAGATTATCTGTAGCAACATCAGAAGATGAAGAACAAGAAATAACAAGTGAAAAGGTAGAAACAACAAAAAAATTCATAGAAAAAAGACTAAAACAATTAGGATCAGAAGACTATCTAATAAAAGTTAATTATACAACAGGAGAAATAGTTCTAGAAATAGAAGAAAACGATAGAACAGATAGAGTAGTATCAGACATATATAGTGGTGGAGTATTAAAAATGGTAGACAGCAAAGATCATAGCAAAGTTTTAATAACAAACGATGATATAAAAAATGTTTCTTTAAAATATAGTACAACTGAACAAGGAACAGGTGTATATTTAAGTCTTGATTTTACAAAAGAAGGAAGCAAGAAACTTGAAGATTTAACAACAAATGAATATAGAACCATTGAAAAAGAAGAAAACGATGAAAATGCTGAAAATGCTGAAAATACTACAGAGAATACTGATGAAGAAGATGCAGAAGAGGATGCTCAACCAAAAGTTACTTTAATGATAGATGATACAGAAATACTTTCATCAAGTTTTGATAATCCTATAAAAAATGGAAGTATACAATTATCTTTAAACCAAGCATCAACAGATATGGGAAAAATACAAGAAGCTGTAAATATGGGAATAGCAATTGCAACAACTTTAAATAATGGACCTTTACCATTAGAATATGAAATTGATAGTACTACATATATATATTCAGAAATAACAAAAGAAGTAGCAACAATTTTTATAATAGCAATGGCTATAATAATACTAATTGCGTTAGTTATATTAGTCGTTAAATATAAAGTTCCAGCACTACTTGCAGGAATATCATATATTGGATTTATTGCATTATATTTAATAGCTTTAAGATATACAAATGTAACAATAACATTAGAGGGTGTTGCAGGAATTCTAATTGTACTAATAGTAAATTATTTATTATTGCAAAAGTTATTAACAAAAACAACTATTGCAGCAGCTTTTAGGGAAATGGCAATACAATCTGTACCAGTTATAGTAGTTATAGTTGTATTTAGTTTTATAAGTTGGACAAACATAGCAAGCTTTGGAATGACTATGTTTTGGGGCTTATTATTAACAGTAATATATCATTTTATAGTAACAAATGCTTTATTAAAAAAATAAAAGCAAATTAAAGTATGAAAGGAAAGAATGCAAAAATGGAACAAATAAAAGAGCCAAAGAAAATTTTATTCTATATAGTAATAGCATTAATAATAATAGCTGGAATAGTAATGGTTGCTATTAAAGGCTTTAATGTAGAATTAAGATATACAGCTAACAAAAAAGTAGAATTAGCAATAGGTGAGACTGTCGATATATCTAAAATACAAGAAAAGGCAGACGAGGTATTTGGAAAAGGAAAATCTATTGTACAATATGTAGAGGTATATAAAGATACCGTACAAGTAACTGCAAAAGATATAACAGAGGAACAAAAAAATAGTTTAGTAGAAAAAGTAAACGAATTATATCCTCAAGAAGACACAAATGATACATCAGAGGAAGAGCAAGCAGAAGATGAGCAAACAGAGCCAGCAAAATTATTAGATGCATCTACTATCACTATACAAGGAACAGAAAATGCACGTTTAAGAGATTTCTTAAAACCTTATGTAATTCCAGTTGCAATAGTAACAGTTGTTATATTAGTATATTATGCAATACTATATCGTAAATTAGGAGTAGTTAGGGTATTAGTAAGAGCTATACTAATCATTGTTTTATCACAAATAGTATTATTAAGCATATTGGCTATTATAAGATTCCCAATGGGTAGATTTACTACACCTTTAATATTACTAGTATATTTAACTTCATTAATTTATACTAGTGGAAGCTTTATGTATAAGCATTAGCAACTTAGATAAGCTAAGTGCAATATTAAAAATTTCGCTAACAAAGATGGACAATATATAACCTACAAAGCCTAAAACAGGAACAACAAAATAAATAAAAGAAGTTGTAAGTAAACAATCAGCAATATTTATAAAAACTACACTAACTTGAGCATCTAAACCTTTTAAGATGCTATCAACAACTATGTCTAAATATATAAAAGGAATTAGAAAAGACAGTATTTTTACATATTGAGAAATATTTGCCTTACTATATAAGGTTTGACAAATTGGCTCTGCAAAGAAAAATATTATAGCACAAATCAAAATTGAAAACATAAGAGTACTAAAAAGCAAAAATCTTGTCATTTGATTTATTCTTTTAGTATCATTTTTTACATAATATCGTGCAAACTCTGGAACTAACAAAGAGGCAAAGCAATTAATAAAAACGCTTGGAAACATTATAACAGGCATGGCCATTCCGCCGACGATTCCGTAATTACTTAAAGCTAAACTACAACCAAGCCCACTCTTTTCTAGTGATATTGGAATTATAATTTGCTTTAAAGTAGAAAGCCCAGATTTTATGTAAGAGGTAAACGCAACAGGAAGTGAAATTCGTAAAATTCTAGGAGTGTACGAATCACCTAAAAATCTAAAACATTTTAAATAAGCTTTGTCTTTTTTTAGCAAAATATATAAAAATAAAAATGATAAAATTTCTGAAATTACATCTCCTAAAATAAGAGAAAGGCACATGTAATCTAGTCCTGCTGGCATAAAGCTATTTAATATAAAAGCAGTTGCGAAAATTTTAACAAATTCTTCAAAAAACTTTGAAATAGCATTTTTATATGCTCTTCTTACTGCAACAAAATAGCCATTTATAGCAGATGACATTGAAATAAAAGGTAGGGCAATACATAGTGTATAAATAACTATATGTGATACTCTGTTATGCAAGCATTTTTCAATAATAAAATCACAAAAAATAAAGAATATTAAACTTGCAATTAAGCCAGTAATTAAGCTAATTACAATACATTTTTTTGTAGCTAACTTAACACCTGCTTCGTTATCACAGGCAAGTTCTTCTGAAATAACACGAGTAGCTGCAATATTTATTCCAGATGTTGCAAGTGTAATACCAAAAAGGTAAACAGATGATACTAAAGCAAAAACACCAACAGCTTCTGAACCTATTTTGTTTGAAATATAAACATTAAAAAATAGTCCAATAACTTGAAGAATTATTGAACTTGCAAGCAATATAAGAGAATTAAGAATAAATATTTTAATTTTTTTCATGAAAATACCTCAATAAATTATATTGAGGCATTTTTTAAATATGTTATAATTTTATAAGCGACCTTTTTGGTCATTCATTAAAGCTTTCTTCATTTTCATTTCTGCATCTTTTTTGGCAATATCTTGACGTTTATCATAAAGTTTTTTACCCATACCAATACCAAGCTCTACTTTTACTAAACTTCCTTTAAAATACAAACTTATAGGGACTAAAGTATAACCTTGTTTTTTTATCATACCATAAAGTTTAAATATTTCTCGTTTAGAAAGTAAAAGCTTTCTGTCACGCAAAGGGTCTTTATTATATATATTTCCAAATTCGTAAGGACTAATATGCATACCATAAATAAAGCACTCACCATTTTTTATGGTAGCATAACTATCTTTTAAATTAACTTTACCAGTTCTAATTGATTTAATTTCAGTGCCAGTAAGAACAATACCAGCTTCCAACTTTTCTTTAATATCATAGTTATGATATGCTGTTGGATTTTTAGCAATTAATTTTGTATTCATAAGTATCTCCTTTTACACAAAAATTATATCATGAAAATATTAAAAAATAAAGAAAAATTATAAATTTGCTTATTATTCATCTGTAGAAAATAATTCTAAAGGGTTAAAATATTTACCATCAATCCTAAAGCCAAAATGAAGATGACATCCTGTTGTTGCACCATTAGTAGGAATTCCATTTTCATCTGCATATTGATTTCCGGGTACGCCATATACATATTTTGGACCAACAAAGCCAATTAAATCACCTTTATTAACTTCATCACCTTCAGAAACAATAAAATTCGGAGAAACGTGACAATAAGTAAATTTTATATTTTCGTCATTTTCATCAGGCTCTAAAGTAATCGTGTAACCGCCACCTCCTAAAAAGCCGGTAAAGGATATTTGACCATCACATATAGCAAAAAATCTTGTGCCTTCTGGGGCAGGTATATCAATACCTGTATGGTAGGTAGCAGCTCCTTGCGTAGGTGCGTCACGATAGCCAAAATTTGAACTGATTCTAGTGTAGCCAGGTATCGGCCAAATGTATTTACTGGAGGTATCAATAAAAATAAATTCATCTGAGTTAAAATCATCACTAAAATTTGAATAACAAAAAAATGGTATGAAAAATATGCAAATAAAAATAGTAATAGTTATTATTAGAATTAAAAGTTTATTGATAAAAATCACCTCTTATTTAGAATTTAAAAGTGTATAGATTTTGTATTATTTTATAAAAACGAAAGAGACTTGGCAAAATGCCAAGCCCCAATTTTGTGGCAGGGGTAGTAGGATTCGAACCCACACAGGCGGTTTTGGAGACCGATGTGCTACCATTGACACTATACCCCTATAAATAATCAACTAAATGATATCTTAGCATAAAACGAAGCAATTTGCAAGATATTTTAAACAAAAAATATTGACTTTTTAACTCTACTTTGATAAAATCTTTACCAGTTAAATAGTTACGTTGAAAAAGAAAAATTATACCAAATTATTTTTAGAGAATTGGTGATTGGTGCAAACCAATAATAATAGGTATATGGGGAGCTTTGGAGTAACAAAAATCAATTAAGGTGCTTAGAATAAAAATTCTAAGAATTAGGGTGGAAACGCGGAAAGTAACTTTCGTCCCTAGCATTTGCTAGGTATGAAAGTTTTTTTGATTTTCATGCATAGTAAATAAATTAAAATGCAGTTTTAAAATTCATGCAGTTAAGTAAAATGCGTTTTTTAAAATTATGCATAACAAATAAAAAAGGGAGGAATTTTTATGGTAAATTCAATGGAAACTTTAGTAAGTTTATGTAAAAACAGAGGCTTTATATACCCAGGCTCAGAAATATATGGAGGGTTAGCAAATACATGGGATTATGGTCCTTTAGGTGTTGAACTTAAAAACAATGTAAAAAAAGTATGGATGAAAAAATTTATTCAAGAAAACAAGCATAATGTAGGGTTAGACTGTGCAATATTAATGAACCCAACAACATGGGTTGCATCAGGGCATGTAGGAGGTTTTTCTGATCCATTAATAGATTGCAAAGAATGTAAAACAAGACACAGAGCAGATAAATTAATAGAAGAATGGGCTCATCAACATGGAAAAGATATGATAGCAGATGGAATGTCAGATGAAGAATTAGTAAAATTTATTGCTGACAATAAAATACCATGTCCTAGTTGTGGAAAACAAAACTTTACATCTATAAGGAAATTCAATTTAATGTTTAAAACTTTCCAAGGAGTAACAGAAGATGCCAAGGCAGAGATATATTTAAGACCAGAAACAGCACAAGGTATTTTTGTTAATTTTAAAAATGTATTAAGAACAACAAGAAGAAAATTACCTATGGGAATAGGTCAAGTTGGAAAGGCGTTTAGAAACGAAATAACACCTGGTAACTTTACATTTAGAACACGTGAATTTGAACAAATGGAATTAGAATTTTTCTGCAAACCAGGTACAGACTTAGAATGGTTTAAATATTGGAAAGATTATTGCAAAAATTTCTTATTAAGCTTAGGAATGAAAGAAGAAAGCATTAGATTAAGAGACCATTCACCAGAAGAATTAGTATTTTACAGTAAAGCAACAACAGATATAGAATTTAATTTTCCATTTGGTTGGGGAGAACTATGGGGAATAGCAGATAGAACTGACTATGACTTAGGAAGACATATGGAGGTTTCTAAACAAGATTTATCTTATTTAGATCCAGACACAGGAGAAAAATATGTGCCATATGTAATAGAACCATCTCTAGGAGCAGACAGAGTAACACTTGCTATTTTGTGTGATGCATACGACGAAGAAGAAATTGCAGAAGGAGATGTTCGTACAGTATTACATTTACATCCGGCTTTAGCACCATACAAAGTTGCAGTACTTCCTCTATCTAAAAAGTTATCAGAAAAAGCAGAAGAAGTATATAGTAAGCTATCAAGCAAATTTATGTGTGACTATGATGAAGCAGGTTCAATAGGAAAACGTTATAGAAGAGAAGACGAAATAGGAACCCCATATTGCGTAACAATTGATTTTGATACTTTAGAAGATAATGCTGTAACAATAAGAGATAGAGACACAATGGAGCAAGTTAGAATAAAAATAGATGAATTAGAAGCTTGGCTTCAAGAAAAAATAGAATTTTAATTCAAGAAAAATATATTTCTTTTTAAAAACAGGGCTTTTCTACAAGCTTGCATTATAATTTTACATAAAAATAAAATGCTAGCTTGTAGAAAAGCCCTGTTTTTGCAAAACATATATATTAATTATACAAATTTCTTTCATATAAATCTTGAATATAAACATCCTTTTCTTCAAAATTATCAATAAAGCCAACCTTTGCAATATCGTGATTTATACCTTGAATCCATACAGGTCTTTCATCATAAAGAACATCAACTTTATCTTTGTTATTTAAAATTGAGTGAATTCTATCTAAATCCATAACATGTCCTCCTTTTTAAATCTTTATAATAAGTATATACAAAAATAAAATATTTATGCCCACAAAAATATTGAATTTTAAAGTAGCATTAATGTATAATATATGTATAAAAGAAAATGAAGGGAGAAATATATGGAAGAAGATAATAAAAAACAAAAAAATGTCGAAGCACAAAATGTAGATATACAAAAAGAGGTTAGTTCTAGTGTAAACACAGAAACTTCAGAATCTAAATTTACGCCAATGGGACAAATTAATGAAAAAGTGCCTAAAAAGAAAAAAGGAAAAGCAGGGCTAATATTAATTATATTATTGCTACTTGCAATAGTTATAGGTGTAGTTTATTACTATTTTGCGGTATATACAAATGCAAAAGCTATGTATCAAAATATAATAAAAGCGGGAATAGGTAGTATAACAAAGTCTTTTGATATGCCAAATACTATAAAATCAAAAGTAGGTCTTGATGTAGATTTAGATATAAATGAAGGCTACATAGACAAAGCTGATCAAGAAGTAATAGACTTAATTAATAATATAGATGCATCTTTAGAACTTAATATAGATGTAGAAAATAAAAACGTGTTTTTAGGACTAAATTCAAATTATGAAAATGAAGAGTTATTAAATGCACAGATGTTGATAGATGCTAAGCAAAAAGGAACTTTTGTAAAATTAGAACAATTTTTTGATAATATAATTAAATTAGATGTGGATGAAGATTATTATAACAGTTTATATGATTCACTAGATTTTGAAAAAATGACACTTGGACAAAAAATCAATAATGCTAAAGTTACAAAAATTATCCAAAATGAATTTCAAGCAATAATAAAAGATAAGTATTGTAGTAAAGAAAGAGAAAAAATAACTATTAATTCAAAAGAAATTATGGCAGATAAATATGTTCTAAAAATGGGAATTGCAGAGTTTAAGTATGAGATAGAAACAGTACTAGAAAACTTATTAGATAATGAAGATTACCTAAATTGTTTTAAAGATAAAGAAGAACAAAGACAAAGGTTAGAAGATACCTTGGAAAAATTAAATGATTTACAAATTCAAGATGGAACTTTATATATAAAGATTTATAGAACTGGAATAATGCAAAAAATTGCTAGAGTAGACTTCGAAGTAGAAGCAGAAGGAGAAAGTTTAGTTCTAAAAATTGAAAAGGCAAATGATTCATACAAATTTTATATAATATTAAATGAAGAACAATTATTATCTGGAACAGTTAAATTAGAAGATTTAGATAATGATGCTAAAAAAATTGCACTATCATTTGATTTAGAAGAATTGGGAACTATAACTTTCAATATTGAAGCAAGCTATAAGGTTAATGAGCCTATTAATAATAATATGAATACAAATTATGCCGTAGAAGCTAAAAATATTAAAACTGAAGACTTATCGAAGGCAACTCAAAGACTTTTAGAAAGTAAGTTATACGAATTAATAGAAAAATTTTCTGAAATATCAAAAGATAATGATATAGAATTACCAAGCGAAAATCATACTGGTACAAGTAGCAGTATAGAGAAAAATATTACTGCAAGGGGAGAAAAAGCACTAAATTCCACATTTGTTGTTTTTGCAAAAAACGATAATAGATTTGCAGTAGATATGGAAATAGAGGTAGAATTCTATGATGCACAAGGAAAATTTTTAGGTAGTAGTTCAGATGATTTAATGGCAGTAGGTGCAGGCAAAGACATAGCCATAGAAATGCTTAATGCACCAGCTAACTTTGCAACTTATGAAATTTATGTAGATGCAGAAGAAACTGAAGAAACCCAATATTTTGATGAAATTAGTATGACACATAATAACACTGGTGAAGGAATTGTAGTTCAAGTAAAAAACAATTCAGATGAAATGATAGAATTTATTACTGTTTCAGTTGTGTATTATAATCAAGGCAAAGTAGTTGGATTAGCGGATGCAATAGATTCAGATGTTAAAGCTGGAAGATCAGGAAACTTTAACTTAAATTATCCATATGACTCTAATTATGAGAATGTACAATTTGATGATTATAAAGTTTTTGTAAATGAGGCATATTCATATAACTGGTAATAGTTTTAAGAGTAGACTTATCTGAATTTAAGTCTACTCTTAAATAGTATATTTTAGCCATATTTTCCTCAAGGCAAAATTTAAAAAATTAATCATAAGTATTGACAATGACAAATAAAAGTGTTAATATAAATTATGCTATCAAATGCGGATGTGGCGGAATTGGCAGACGCGCTGGTCTTAGGAACCAGTGTCAACGACGTGGGGGTTCAAGTCCCTTCATCCGCACCAACTAATTTTTTGAACTTTTTTAAAGTTCGTATATAACCTTCATTATAAGTGTATAAAAAATTAATGAACACAAAATTATAGTCTAACTCTTAAGGGTTGGACTTTTTTTGGCTAAAACTATTGAAAAAGTAACACCTTTGTGATATATAGTTACATATATCGAAAAAATTAATATAAAAATAATTATATATTTATTACAAAAATGTGATATTATAAAGTATGGAGAAAATATATGGAAGGACAAAATAAAAAAATTAAGGAAAAGTATGAAAATGTAGAGGTTTCCCAAAAACAATCAATTATTGTGGAAGGTTCTACAACAAATTTAGATGAAATTACTAGACGAGAAGAACAGTATAGAGCATTAGTAGATTTCTTTAAAAAAGATATAGAAATAAAAACTGACCTAATTAATTTATCTCCAGAATCAATTGATGAATATAGTGAAGATAGCAGAATGAATTATTTAGATAAACTGTTTACCGAACTAAAGAATATGGAATTTAAATTTAAGGAAATTGCGAAAAATCTTAATATGGGGCTTCAGTCTGAAAATAGTCTTAATACTTACTTTGAAAGAGCAACAGACACACTTTCTAAACTAGCTTATGGTTATAATCGTGAAAGTCTTCAAGAAATTTATCAAAAAGTATTTACAGATATGAAACCAGAATTATTGGAGAGAACTAAACAAACTTTCCGTGGCTACACGATGCAAGGAGGTTTAAAAGCCATACCTAGTATAATCAATGATGTAGACAGTATAAATGAATTACTCCATATTGTACATTCATCAATAATAAATGATGAAGAACTTTTACAATCTATGCCGATTTTAGAAACTAAAAAAAATACATTAGGTTATGATATAATTTTATATGGTGAAGCAAATGAAGTTTCAAAAGAAATATTCGAAAATTTTCCTATTGATTTAGATGTAGGATATACTGATATAGTGTCTATGAAAGATAGAGCATTAATGATGGTAAGAGACAGAGGATACGCCTTAACTATAGATATAGATTCTAGCAACAAAGGTACTATAGATGTTCGATATTTTATACCTAAAATATGTAATTTAGATATGGTAAAAGCTCTACCAGGAATTAATACAAGCAGTATTACTCAAAATGGTGCAAGTGGATTTTTTGTTTCGAAAGAGCAAAATATTTCTGAAACAATATTTAATTTTATTGACAGTGTTCCTACTGATATGGATATACCTAAAAGTGAAACACTTACATTTAGTATTGATGATGCTAAGAGTTTAGCTACTGGCAGAAAGCTGAGTAACATAAAAGAACTATTTTCTGAATTCAAACAATTTATAAAGTCAAAATCTAATGTACAAAAATTAAAAGGAGAAGATAAAGAAAACTATGATCAAAGTAGATGATATTGCTAAGGAAACTTTAGATATTTTAAAGTATTTTGATTTTAATTTTGTATCTAAAATACCAAATAATTTTTTAGAAAATTTAAAAAAAATATCAAAAACATCTACAATTACCATAAATATAAACAAGGATAAACCATTAAAAGAACAAGAAATATCTGAAGGATGTAAAGATTTAATATCTTTACTGTATTATAATTACGTAGCAAATGAAAGGGAAAGAGAAGAGATTTTGGAATATTGGAATGAAAATGAGGAAATAGCAAAGCAAACTACTAAAAAAATATAATTTAATGATATTTTAAAGAACATTTATAAGAGTCAGCTAATAATAAGCTGACTTTTATAATATTAACAAAATGTAAAGGTGTAAAAGGTTAAAAATATGGTTACAAATTCAGCATTAATAATTGATGGAAGAATGCTAGATGCAGAAAAGAAAAAATTAAAAGAGTTAGGTTATAATTTATTAGAATTAAAGCCAAGCAATAGTGTATATGAAGAAATATCAGCACATGTTGATATATTTACTTGTAAAATAGGACATAAATTAATAGTAGAACCAAGCAGGTATAGTGAAATAAAAGAAAAATTGTATAACTATAATAATATAGAACTGGGGAATTCAAATTTACAAAGCAAATACCCAAATGATATAAAATATAATGTATGTATAATTGGAAAAAAAGCTATACACAACTTCGAATTCTGTGACACAAAAATAAAGCAAGAGTTAATAGAGCAAGGCTATGAACTAATTAACACGACGCAGGGTTATACAAATTGTTCAATAGCAGTAATAGACGAAAATAGTGCAATTGTAACGGATAAAGCTTTATATAAAATATTGCAAAAGCATAATATAGATGTGTTATATTTACAATATGAGCCAGATATAAAACTAATAAACAACAATAAATATAGCGATAAAAAAGGTTTTATTGGAGGAGTAATTTCTAGAATAGATAATTATGTAATAATAACAGGAGATTTAAGTAAAATAGATAAAAACAATCAAATAAGAAATTTTATATTAAAAAGAAATTTAGAGATAATTGACTTTAAAGATTTTGATGTAATTGATTATGGAGGCATTGTCCAATTAAAATTATAGTCTAAAGAGTTACAAAATAAAATTAGAAAGGGGAAAACATGAAAAATCAAGCAGTTGTGAAAAACCAAAATTATGTAGTAGACATCATAGATAGTGGAATAGAAGGAGAAGGAATAGCAAAAATTAATAATTTTACAATATTTATACCAGGAGCGATGAAAGGAGAGAAGGTAAAAATATTAATAGTTAAAGTTCTTACTTCTTATGCTTATGGAAAAATAATAGAAATATTAAACAAATCAGAAAAAAGAGTAGAAGTAGATTGCCAAACTTATAAAAGGTGTGGCGGTTGCAATTTAAGACATATTGCTTATGATGAAACATTAGATATAAAAAGAAATATTGTTCAAAACTTAGTAGACAAAACTTTAAAAAACAAAATAGAAGTGTCAAAAGTATTAGGAATGGGGAATCCATATCATTATAGAAATAAGGCACAATTTCCTATTGGAATAGGAAAAGATGGAAAGCGTGTAATAGGAGTGTTTGCAAACAGAACTCATGAAATAATACCAATGCAAAAATGTTTTATTCAAGATGAGCAGGTAGAAAGTATTGCTAAATTTATATATGATTTTGCAATTAAAAATAACATAAGTGTATATGATGAGAAAACTGGAAAAGGAAGCTTAAGACACATAGTAATAAAAATAGGTAAACAAACTCAAGAAATAATGGTGGTTTTGGTAGTAAATGGAACTACTCTTGAAAAAGAAGAAATTTTAGTTAAAGAATTAATCAAAGAATTTTCAAACATTAAAACCGTTGTAAAAAATATAAACACAAAAAATACTAATGTAATATTAGGAGATAAAAATGTAAATTTATATGGAGAGGGCTATATAACAGACATTTTAGGAGATTATACCTTCAAAATTTCTCCACTTTCATTTTATCAAGTAAACCCAGTTCAAGCAGAGGCTTTATACAATATAGGTGTTGAAGAGGCTAATATTTCTAAAGATGATACTGTGTTTGACTTATATTGTGGCGTGGGGACCATTTCAATTTTTATGTCAAAGTATGCTAAAAAAGTTTATGGCATTGAAATTGTAGAAGAAGCAATTAAAATGGCAAAAGAAAATGCAAAAATAAATAATGTAAAAAATACAGAATTTATTAGTGGTGATGTTCAAGATGTTTTAGATGATTTAATAAATAGAAAGAAAATAATTCCAGATATAATTATGCTAGATCCTCCACGAAAAGGGCTTGACAAAATTAGCATAGAAAATATTTTGAAAATCAAACCTAAAAAGTTGGTTTATATTAGCTGTAACCCAGCAAGTTTAGTAAGAGATTTAAGCTTACTAGAAGCTGAATATAATATTTACAAAATAAGACCAGTTGATATGTTTCCCTTTACGAGCAGCGTTGAGTGTGTGGCAGTACTGAAACTAAAATAAAAAATATTTACTAAATTAAAACAAATGTTTGACAAAAGGCAAAATTTATTATAGAATAGCAAGAAATAACTAAGGAAGTGATATTTAATGACAAATAATAAATTAGAAACTATATCAAATCTTTTTGAAGGAAAAGAAATCAGAAGCATTTGGGATCCTGAAAAAGAAGATTACTATTTTAGTGTGGTTGATGTTATTAAAGCATTAACTGACAGTCCTGATCCATCACATTATTGGAGAACTTTAAAATACAGAATGACTAAAGAAGGAAATGAAACCGTCACAAATTGTGACACTTTCAAATTTGAGTCGAAAGATGGCAAAATGAGAAATACAGATGTTTTAAACACACAAGGAATATAGAGCAAAAAGTTTTAGATAGAATGAAAGACAAGAATGATGCTAATCAAAAACAAGGTTAATAATAAGGAGAAAAAATAATTGAAAAAAAATAATAAAAATTTAATAATACGAAGTAGTTCTGCTGAGTTTTTAGTATTTGAAATGCAGAAGAAAGAAAAAGGAATACAAGTAAGATTTGAAGAAGGAGATTTATGGCTAACTCAAAAAGCATTAGGAGAACTTTATGATACAACTAGAAATAATATAACCATGCATATACAAAATATTTTTGCTGATGGAGAATTAGAAGAAAAATCAGTTAGTAAGAAATTCTTACTAACTGCATCTGATGGAAAAAATTATAATACTAATTATTACAATTTAGATGCAGTTATATCTGTTGGTTACAGAGTAAATTCAGACAGAGCGATTCAATTTAGAAGATGGGCAACAAATGTATTAAAACAATTTGCAAAAAAAGGCTATATTATAGATAAAAAAAGAATGGAAAATGGAACATTTTTTGATGAAGATTATTTTGAAGAATTACT
>CANQCG010000007.1 GCA_947589645.1 uncultured Clostridia bacterium | reverse complement strand
GCATTATAATTTTACATAAAAATAAAATGCTAGCTTGTAGAAAAGCCCTATTTTTGACAGGAAATATATTTCTGCTACATGATTTAATGCTTTTTTCATTATGAAATAGACAATTTTATGTAAAGCTTGTGATTTTTATATTAAAAAAGCATTAAATCATGCAGGAAAATATATTAAGCTTATATTTCACAACTTTCTTGACAACAAATCAAAATAATAATATACTTATGCTGACTTAAAAAGCCAAAAATTTTTTATTTGAAAAGGAGGCCCAATTAATGAAAGATTTAATTGAAATTAGATGGCATGGTAGAGGTGGCCAAGGTGCAAAAACAGCTTCTCTTTTACTAGCAGATGCTGCATTTAATACTGGTAAATATATTCAAGGATTTCCTGAATATGGTCCAGAAAGAATGGGTGCACCAATCACTGCTTATAATCGTATAAGCAACACTCCTATTACTATTCATAGCAACATTTACGAACCAGATTATGTTGTTGTAGTAGATGATACTTTACTTCAATCTGTAGATGTAACATCTGGCTTAAAGCCAGAAGGCGCAATAATAATTAACACAACTAAAGACTATAAAGATTTAGAACCACATTTGAAAAATTATAGTGGTAGTGTTTATTGTATTGATGCTAGAAAAATTTCTATAGAAGCTTTAGGAAAATATTTTCCTAATACTCCAATGCTTGCAGCAATAGTTAAAGTTAGTGGAATTATGTCTGATGAAGATTTCTTAAAAGATATGGAAGGTTCATTTAAGCATAAGTTTGCTAAAAAGCCTGAAGTTATTGATGGAAATATGAAGGCTATTACTCTTGCTTTACAAGAAGTAAAAAAAGTAAAATAGTTTGGTTATAGGTTTCCAAAACCTAAATATGAAAAAAGGAGATTAAAAATATGTCTGATATAAATGTAAATACACCTATGGAAGATTTAACAATTGGTGGAAATATTTATACAGCTGGAAATGCTAGAAATTTTAAAACTGGTGACTGGCGTAGCACAAAACCAATATATCTTGAAGAAAAATGTAAACAATGTGGTCTTTGCTTCCCTGTTTGTCCAGATAATGCAATTCCTGTTGATAAAGATAGTTTAAAAAGAATGGATTTTAATTATGATTTTTGCAAAGGTTGTGGCGTATGTGCCAAAGTATGCCCATTTAATGCAATAGAAATGAAGGAAGAAGGTGGAAATTAATGAGTATAAGAGAAAGATTAAGTGGTAATGAAGCTGTTGCTACAGCTATGAAACAAATTAACCCTGATGTTGTAGCTGCCTTCCCTATTACACCTTCAACAGAAATTCCTCAATATTTTTCTACATTCGTAGCAAATGGAGCTGTTGATACAGAATTCGTAGCTGTTGAAAGTGAACATAGTGCAATGAGTGCATGTATTGGTGCTCAAGCTGCTGGTGCTAGAGCAATGACTGCTACTTCTGCAAATGGTTTATCTTTAATGTGGGAAATGATTTATATTGCTTCAAGTTTAAGATTACCAATAGTTATGTCATTAGTAAACCGTGCCGTTTCTGGTCCTTTAAATATTCACAATGATCATTCAGATGCAATGGGAGTTAGAGACGCTGGATGGATTATGTTATTTTCTGAAAATAATCAAGAAGCTTATGATAATACACTTATGGCACATAGAATTGCAGAACATAAAGATGTTATGCTACCTTTAATGGTTTGCCAAGATGGTTTTATTACATCTCATTCAATTGAAAACATTGAACTTGAAGATGATGAATTTGTTAAAAAATTTGTTGGTACATATAAACCTGAACATTATTTATTAAATGCTAATGAGCCAATGGCTGTTGGACCATTAGATGTTCAAGCTTACCTATTTGAGCATAAGGCTCAGCAAGGTGAAGCAATGAAAAATGCTAAAAATGTAATTCTAGAAGTTTCTAAAGAATTTGAAAAATTAACTGGAAGAAAATATGGACTATTTGAAGAATACAAATTAGATGACGCTGAAGTTGCAATAGTTTGTATGAACTCTACAGCTGGAACTACAAAATATGTAGTAGACGCTCTAAGAGCAAAAGGAGTTAAAGCTGGTCTTCTAAAAGTAAGAGTTTTCAGACCATTCCCTGGTGAAGAAATTGCAAAAGCTCTTTCTCATGTAAAAGCAGTTGCAGTTTTAGATAAATCAGATTCTTTAAATGCAATTGGTGGAGCTTTATTTGAAGATGTTACATCTTCTATGTTTGTTCAAAATGTACATGTTCCAACTGTAAATTATGTTTATGGTATTGGTGGACGTGATACAACAGCGGATCAAATTGAATCTGTTTATTCTGATTTATTAGAAATCGCTAAAGCAGGAAAAATTGACAATCCATATAGATACTTAGGTTTAAGGAAAGGAGATGTTAAATAATGGCTGATGAAATGAAAAAACCTTATAACTTAAAAGAAGTTGTAGCTAATAAACCTTCAAGATTTACAGAAGGTCACAGAATGTGTGCAGGATGTGGTGCTCCAGTTGTTGGAAGAATGGTTTTACGTGCTCTTCATGAAGAAGATCATGCAGTTATAGCAAATGCTACTGGATGTATGGAGGTATCTACTTTTATATACCCATATACAGCTTGGACTGATTCTTTTATACATACAGCTTTTGAATGTGCTGGTGCTACTTGTTCTGGCGCGGAAGCTGCTTATAAATCTATGAAAAAGCAAGGAAAACTTCCACAAGATAAAAATACAAAATTCATTGCTTTTGGTGGAGATGGTGGAACTTATGATATAGGTTTACAAAGTCTTTCTGGTGCAATGGAAAGAGGACATGATATGACATATGTATGTTATGATAATGGCGCATACATGAACACAGGTATTCAACGTTCTTCTGCTACACCTAAATTCTCTGACACAACAACAACTCCAGCAGGAAAAGTTATTCCTGGAAAAATGCAATCAAGAAAAGACTTAACTGCAATTATGGTTGGTCATCATTTACCATATGTTGCTCAATCAATCGCTGTTGGAAACTTTAAAGATTTATATGAAAAATCTGAAAAAGCTATATATACTGAAGGTCCAACCTTCTTAAATGTATTAGCCCCATGTCCACGTGGTTGGGGTTACCCTACAGATAATCTTATGAATATAAATAAACTTGCTATAGATACTTGCTACTGGCCTCTATATGAAGTAGTAGATGGAGTTTACCATATAACATATAAACCAGCTAAAAAGCTTCCAATCGAAGAATTTTTACGTCCTCAAAAAAGATTTAAGCATATGTTTGCTCCTGGAAATGAGTGGATGATTGAAGACTTCCAAAAAGAAGTTGATAGAAGATGGCAAGAATTATTAGATTTAGAAGAAATGACAAATAAACAAAAATAATTATTAACATTTAAAATATAAATAGCCGTTTAATGGTTTTACCATTTTGAAGCTATGGCTATATATTACAGCAAAAGACCATATAGTATATAAACTATATGGTCCTTATTTTTACTTTTATGAACACTTATCATAGATAACATGATTCATAACTTGCATTTTAATTTTTATTTAACTACTTCTGTATCTAGCTTTAAGCTTTCTCCATTTATATTTACTTCAGTATAGCCTGTATGATTATCATCTCCATATATAACTTCTAAAGCTAAAGTATCTTTCTTTATGCTATCTTCAAATTTCTTTACTACATTTTCGATTTTTGAATTTCCAGCTAAATATAGTTTTATTTTGTCTAGGACTTCGTAACCTTTGTCTTTTCTCATGTTTTGAACTTTTGACAATACCTCACGTACATAGCCTTCCTCGATTAATTCTGGTGTTAAGGCCGTGTCTAAAACAACTCCTATTTCTCCCTCTCCACTAAATGCAAAGCCATCTTTACCTTGCATTGTAACTAATAAGTTTTCTGAGGTTAATTCAATAGTTGTATCATCTATTTCTAGATATTCTATGCCACCATTTTTAATTTTCGTTGCAAGTTCCATCTGATTCATTTTAGCAAGTTCTTCTTTTATTCTTGGAATAAGTTTTCCATATTCTTTTCCTAAAACTGGTAAATTTGGTTTTATTTCAAAGCTTACATAATCTTTCATGTCAGCTCCTAAAATAACCGCTTTTACATTTAGTTCTTCTTTTACAATATCACCATAATATTTAGGAAGCTTATTTACTGATATAAGCATCTTTGATAATGGCTGTCTGTTTTTCATATTTGAAGAATTTCTTGCACTTCTTCCTAGTTTTACTATCTTATAAGCTAAATCCATTTCTTCTTCTAAGTCTTTATCTATTTCTTCTTCATGAACTTCTGGCCAATAGCATAAATGAACACTCTCTGGTGCATTTTTATCAAGACTTACAACTAGATTTTGATATATTTCATCAGTCATAAATGGTACAAATGGTGCTGATATTTTACTTAAATTAACTAATACTCTATATAAAGTTGTATATGCACCTATTTTGTCGTCATTTAATGTTTCTCCCCAGAATCTTTCTCTATTAGCACGAACATACCAGTTTGATAAACTGTCCGTAAATTCATCTATTTGAAGTGCAGCTCCTGTTATGTCATAACTTTCTAGCTTTTTATCTACTTCTTTTGCTAAAGTATTTAGTTTTGATAATATCCATCTATCCATTACATTTTCAGATTTGAAGTTTTTATAGTCATTTGGATTAAATTTATCTATTTCTGCATATAAAACATAGAATGAATATACATTCCAAAGTGTACTTAAAAATCCTCTTTGTGTTTCTTGTACATTTTCTATTCCTAATCTTGTTGGAAGCCATGGATTACTACATGTATAGAAATGCCATCTAGTTGCGTCTGCTCCTACCTCATTTAGTAATACCATTGGATCTACACCATTTCCTTTAGACTTAGACATCTTTTGTCCCTTGCTATCTAATACATGGCCTAAAACCACACAATTTTCATATGATGTTTTACCAAATAAACATGTTGATATAGCAAGTAAGGTATAAAACCATCCTCTTGTTTGATCTATTGCTTCTGATATAAATTGTGCTGGGAAGTTTGCTTCAAATAACTCTTTATTTTCAAATGGATAATGAAGTTGTGCAAATGGCATTGATCCTGAATCAAACCAGCAATCTATTACTTCTTTTGCTCTTGTCATTTTCTTACCACATTCTGGACATTTTAAATAAACATTATCTATATATGGTTTGTGAAGTTCTATATCTTCTGGTACATCTATACCCTTTTCCTTTAATTCTGCAATAGAGCCTATACATTCCTTGTGTCCACATTCGCAACTCCATACAGGAAGTGGTGTTCCCCAGTATCTATCTCTTGATATTCCCCAATCTATAACATTTTCTAGGAATTTTCCAAATCTTCCTGTTCTTATTGTATCAGGGTACCAATTTATTTTATTATTGTTTGCAACTAACTCGTCACGAAGCTTTGTCATTGCAACAAACCAGCTTTCTTTTGGATAATATAAAAGTGGTGTGTCACATCTCCAACAATGTGGATAAGAGTGCAAATGTTTTTCTTTACTAAACAATTTATTTTCTTTCTTTAGCCATTCACATATATCTTCATTACAATCTCTTACAAATCTTCCAGCCCAAGGCTCAACTTCTTCTACAAACTTTCCTGACTTATCAACTAAGTTTACAAATGCTATTCCATTTTGTTTAGAAACTAAGCTGTCATCTTCACCATAAGCAGGTGCTATGTGTACAATTCCTGTACCATCTGTTAATGTTACATAGTCTCCATGAATTACTACAAATGCCTTTCCCTCTGGTTTTGCAAAAGGCATTAATTGTTCATATTCTAAGCCTAATAATTCTTCGCCTTTATATGTTTTTAATATTTCATATTCTTTTCCATTTAGAACACTTTCGCATAAATCTTTAGCTAGGACATATACCTCATATTTTGGTTCTTCCTTGCTTCCTACATTTACTTTAACATCTGCATATTCATAAGCTTTATTTACGCAAAGTGCTAAGTTTGATGGAAGTGTCCAAGGAGTTGTTGTCCATGCTAATATATATTTGTCTTCCTCATTTTTTACTTTAAATTTTGCTATACATGTTAGGTCTTTAACATCTTTATAACCTTGTGCTACTTCGTGTGAAGATAAAGCTGTTCCGCATCTTGGGCAATATGGCATTACTTTATGTCCTTCATATAAAAGACCTTTTTCCCACATTTGTTTTAATGCCCACCATACAGATTCGATATATTCATTGTGATAAGTTACATATGGGTTTTCCATGTCTACCCAGTAGCCTACTTTATTAGTCATGTCTTCCCACATTGATACATATGTGAATACGCTTTCTTTACATTGTTTTACGAAGTTTTCTACACCGTATTCTTCTATTTGCTCTTTTCCTGAAATACCTAGCTTTTTCTCTATTTCAAGTTCTACTGGCAAGCCATGTGTATCCCATCCAGCTTTTCTGATTACTTGATAACCTTTCATTACTTTGTATCTTGGTATTATGTCTTTCATTACTCTGGTTTCTATATGTCCAACGTGTGGCTTTCCATTTGCTGTTGGTGGTCCATCATAAAATGTAAAATATCTTGCTCCTTTGTTCATAGCAAAGTTCTTTTTTATGATGTCTTTTGCTTTCCACCTTTCGGCTACTTCTTTTTCCATTCCGACAAAACCATTTTTAAGTTCTACTTTTTTGTACATTTAATATTTCCTCCTTCTTTATTTTTACTACATAATAAAAATATTGTGAATAAAATTATTATGATAAAAATCTTTTATTCATAAGTTTTGGCAACAAAAAGTCCTAGCATGTAGTTATTACATGTTAGGACGAATTTTATTCCGCGGTACCACCTATTTTAATAATTAATAATAATTATTCTCTCTATTCTTTTTAACGCAAAGTTACGGCAAAGCTTAATTTCTTTTACTTTTTAGACTTTTGGCTACAAAAGCTTAATTTGTATTAGATTTTGGCTTTGCAACAACATAGGTGATAATAAATAATTTTTACTTACCTAGGTTTCACTTTCTCTAGGCTCCCTAAAAGATATTGCATTATTTACCTTGTCCTTGTTACTGTTTTTATTCTTTATTGTGCTATATAATATCACTTTTTTTATGTTTAGTCAATATATTTTATTAATTTAGTATTAACTTTATGTAAATATCTACATTACATACATATTTACTTTATTCCTTAATTGCAATTAATAATTCATTATCTTTAACTATTTGAGGCTCTCCTTCATATGTATATACATCTCCAGGCTTATAAGTTTGATAACCTAAATTTGTTAATCTTGTTTCACTTAAGCGTAAAAATTTTTCTATAGTTGGCTCTGTTAAGTCCATTTTTACTCGTAATTCGTAAAATGTAAATACTAGTTTTTTGCTATTTTGTTCAATTTTATTATCTAAATACTCTGTTACATCTGCTAACATATTATCACCTTTTTCTATATTTTATACTACATTACTTTTATAGCATTAACTACTGTCCTTTGTTTTCCATAGCAAGTAATTAAAGTTATGATGTTTCCTTGCAAATTTGTTGGTTGTTTAAATTTTATTTTACTGTTTTTAATAGCATTATCAATATATGCTTGTCTTTCCTCTGCCTTAGAAAAACTTTTCTTTACTATTGATAGTTCTGGAACTGCTATATGTGCAGCAATTACTTGATATGTATTTAATCCTTGCTTAGTATAAATTTGTATATAAACTTCTTTGCCTAATTCACCTTTATATATTTTATCTAAATCTGTAAACATTCCTCCTCTTGTTAAATGGTGCCCATATATAACAGTATTTTGCTCTGAAAAATTAGGATTAGTGTTACAATCTAAAAAAATGCTTCCACATGAATTATTTGACTTGTACAAGTCTTTTCTTAAATAGTAATTATTATCTTTAGCTTGCAAAATTGGATAATTGACTCTTGTATTGTCTATTGATATCCATGCAATTACATCTTGATTGATTTGAGTTAATGCATCAAAATCTATAATTTTTGTTGTTTCACCTTTAGTTTCAGATTCATCTTCATTATTAATTTCCTGTACAACTTCTGAAAAAATGTTGTTTTCTAGCTTTTGTAAGTCTCTATTACTTTTTAGCCAATATATTACTTTATATGATGAATAAATAAATATTGCTATAAATATTATTAAAAGAATTTTATCTATTCTGCTTGTATTTTTTCTATTTTTTTTATTTTTCAAATGTTTAGCTTTCAATTTATTCTCCTATATCATTTCATAACAATTATACCTTTAATAGATGAATCTAGTAAATTCAAAAATCTTGTTGCATCTTCTTGTGTTCCAACAACACTACCATAATGTATTGGGACTGCAATTTTTGGTTTTATTTCATTTACTAAATGTGCTGCTTCTTCAAAATTCATGGTATATGTTCCACCGACTGGCACAAATGCGACATCACATATTACTTTTCTATTTTCTACAGTTTTATCTGTGTCTCCTGCAATATAATATCTAATGCCTTGTATCTCTAAGATATATCCCACCCAGCCATTTACCATTGGATGAAATTTTTTATTTACATTATACGCTGGTATAGTCTCACATTTAATGTTTTTTATATTAAATTTTTCATTTGGTTTTACTTTAATTATATTTTCTCGTTTAAAACCTTGATTTAATACTTTTTCATATAGTCCTTCTGGTATTACAATTATAGTATTTTCTTTTTTGACTTTTTCTATGTCTTCTTCAGAATAATGATCAAAATGGTCATGTGTTATAAATATTATATCTCCATCATTATAGTTCTTATCTATTTTAAAAGGATCTATGTATATTACTTGTTCTTTTCTCATTCTTATAGCACTATGGCATAAAACTTCTATATTCTCTAGCATGTTAACCTCCTAAGAATTTGTTCATTTGGATTATATCATATTAGATAATATTTTCAACTTTACTCGAAATATTTTAACAAAAAAACCATACCTATTTTAAGTATGGTTTTTTACTTGGTGCTCCCTCAAGGACTTGAACCTTGGACCTACCGGTTATGAGCCGGTTGCTCTAACCAACTGAGCTAAGGGAGCATATTTAATTTTCTCAACGCAAGACTAAGTATAAAACAATTTTTATAAATTGTCAATAGATTTTTCCACTTTTTTTATTTTTTTGAAAAGAAATATATTATCTAGCTATTATTCCATTTTTTTACTTTGATTCTTTTTTGCATTTATGTTAACATTTATATAACAGTAATAATCAATTAACATATTCATATAGAGGTGTTTATAATGTTACAAAAATTAAAAAATTTATTAAAAAATGTTAATCAAAAAATTTTAAAAATTATGAAATATGGTTTAAAATTTTCATTTACAGTTTGTATTATTGCAACAATTATTTTATGTACATATTTATTATTTTATCATAGTCAATTCTTATATTTACTAGGTTTAACTAGTTTTAAATTTGGAATGATTATTGGCTTAGAATTTATTGTTTGTGGACTTTCTGTTGATGCTATAAAAAATTATGGATTGTAATCAATGCAAAAACCTTCAAATTAATTGTAATATAATTTGAAGGTTTTCTTTTATTTATTTAGTTCTTCTAAAAACATTTTATTTAGCATTTGTGGGTTTGCTTTTCCTTTTGTTTCTTTCATTGCTTGACCTACTAAAAAGCCAATAGCTCTATCTTTTCCAGCTTTAAAATCCGCAATTGATTGAGGATTTGCTTCTAATATTTTTAAAACTATTTCTTTTATGGCTCCTTCATCAGATATTTGAATCCAACCTTTTTCTTTTATAATTTCTTCTGGGCTTCTTGGATTTTCGAATAATTCTTCTAGCACTTTTTTACCAATGCTTGAACTAATTGTTCCTTTATCAATTAGCATTACAAGTTCTGCTAATTGTTTAGCATCAAAAGGTATTGAGATTGGGTCTTGCTCTGTTTCATTTAATATTCTTGATATATCTGATATAATCCAATTTCCAACTGCTTTAATGTTACCAGAAATTTCTCCAGCTTTTTCAAATAAGTCCGATAAATATTTTGAAGAAGTTATTATTTTAGCATCTTTTTCAGATAAGTTATATTGTTCCAAATATCTTTTTTTACGACTTTCTGGTAGTTCTGGCAAACTATTTTTTACGTTTTGTATGTATTCCTCTGATAACTTTATTGCTACTAAATCCGGATCTGGAAAGTACCTGTAATCCTCCGCATTTTCCTTATCTCTCATTGAAAAAGTTTTTCCTGATACTTCGTCCCATCTTAAAGTTTCTTGTGATATTTTTCTACCTGCTTCTATTACATCAATTTGCCTTTGTGCTTCATAATCTATAGCTCTTACTATGCTTCTAAATGAGTTCATATTTTTCATTTCTGTACGCTGTCCAAAAGCTTTTTCTCCTTTTTTTCGTACAGAAACGTTTACATCTGCTCTAAGTGAGCCTTCCTCCATCTTACAGTCTGATACTTCAATATATTCTAATATAGATTTTAACTTTTTTAAATATTTATCTGCTTCTTCTGAACTTCTCATGTCTGGTTCAGATACAATTTCTATTAATGGTACACCTGCACGATTTAAGTCTACTAAACTTCCTCCGCCTAAATCATCATGATTTAATTTTCCAGCATCATCTTCTATATGTATTCTTGTAATTCCAATTTTCTTTGTACCATTTGAAGTTTCTATTTCAATATTTCCACCTATACATAATGGTTTATCATATTGAGATATTTGATAAGCTTTAGGTGTATCTGGGTAAAAGTAATTTTTTCTATCATTTTTACTATTTCTTTCAATCTCGCAATTTGTAGCTAATCCTGCTTTTACAGCATATTCAACTACTTTTTCATTAAGTACTGGAAGTGCTCCTGGCATTGCTGTACATACTGGACAAATTTGTGTATTAGGTCTAGCACCAAATGCTGTTTTACAATTACAAAATATTTTGGTTTTTGTAGATAATTCAGCATGTACTTCTAGTCCTATTACTATCTCATAATCATCTCTTGCCATACTTACACCCCTTCCTTAAATGTTGGTTTATAGTTTTCTCTAAATTTTGTTTGCTTTTCATAAGCATAAGCTACTTTTAAGATCGTTTCTTCGCTAAATTTATTTCCTATTAATTGCATTCCAATTGGTAACCCTTTACTATCTACCCCACATGGTATTGATATTCCTGGAAGTCCTGCAATATTTACTGATACTGTACAAATATCTGATAAGTACATCTCTAATGGGTTTGTAGATTTTTCCCCTAATTTAAATGCTGTTGTTGGTGAAGTTGGAGTTAATAATACATCGTATTTTTTAAATGCTTCATTAAATTTGTTGTTTACAAGTGTACGTACTTGCTGAGCTTTTTTGTAATATGCATCATAATAACCTGAAGATAATACATAAGTTCCAAGTATTATTCTTCTTTTTACTTCCTCACCAAAGCCTTCACTTCTTGAATTTTTCATTAATTCTCTAACATTATTATAATTTTTTGTTCTATACCCATATCTTATACCATCATATCGTCCCAAATTTGAGCTTGCTTCTGCACAGGCAATTATGTAATAGGTAGCTAGTGAAAGCTCAGCAACATCTAATGAAAATTCTTCTACCTCTGCTCCTAATTTTTTATATTCTTCCATTGCATTTAGGATTGCATTTTTTACTTCTTGATTAATTCCTTCACCATAAAATTCTTTTGGCACACCTATTTTTAAACCTTTTATTTCTTTTCCAAGGCTTTGGGTATAATCTTTTTTTCCAACATCTACTGAGGTTGTATCTTTTTCATCTCTACCTGCAATTACATTTAAAAGTTTAGCACAGTCTTCAACATCTTTTGTAAATGTTCCTACTTGGTCTAAAGATGATGCAAATGCCACAACTCCATATCTTGAAACTAACCCATAAGTAGGTTTTAGTCCAACTACTCCACACACTGCTGCTGGCTGACGTATTGATCCTCCTGTATCTGTTCCAAGTGCCCATGGTACAAGATTTGCTGCAACTGCTGCTGCAGGTCCACCAGAAGATCCTCCAGGTATACGTGTTAAGTCCCATGGATTTTTAGTCTTCTTAAAATATGAATATTCTGTTGAGCTTCCCATTGCGAATTCATCCATATTAAGCTTTCCTAAATCTATAATTTCTTCTGCATTTATTTTCTCCATTACAGTTGCATCATATGGTGCAATGAAGTTTTCTAACATTTTTGATGCGCAGGTAGTTTTAACACCTTTTGTACAAATATTATCCTTTATTCCAATTGGAATACCAGCTAAACTAGAAATATCTTCTCCATTTGCTATTTTGCTATCAATTTCTTCCGCCTTTTTTAATGCCTCTTCTAGTTGTAATGTAATAAATGCATCTACTTTAGGCTCTTTTTCATTTATTCTATCTATATATGCTTTTACAATTTGAACTGCTGTTAATTCTTTATTTTTTAATTTTTGTTGTAATTCATGTACAGTTAATTCTGTAATGTCCATACTTGTCCTCCTTTTTAATTTAGAACTTTTGCTTAGCATAGATATGCTTTTGCAAATTCACTTTTAGAGAATATCTACTTAATTTATTACCTTTGGAATTTTAAACATGTTTTGCTCTTTTTTTGGTGCATTTTCTAATAAACTCTCTGTATTTTCAAAAACTTTTACTTCATCTTTTCTAAATACATTTTTTGCTTCATTAGATCCAATTGTTATCTCTAAATTTGATACATCTTGCTTATTAACTATATTAGCAAAATTTAATATGTCTTGCAAATTTAGTAAATATTTATCTATTTTTTCTTCTTCAATATTTAAGTCTGCTAAATCTGCTATATGCAATATTTCTTCTCTACTTACTTGCATAATTTCCTCCTTATATACTAAGATTTTTAGTTTTCTTAATTACTTGCATATTATATACTGTTTTCTTTGAAAAAACAAGTGGTAATTAACTTTTATGTGAACAGTAATTTGAATTTTTGAAATAATAAACAAAAATGAATCTTGCATATACAAGACTCACTTTTCTCTATTTACTTTATTTTTTCTAGTGGCACTACTCTAATAGTATACCCCATCGGATAAAGCAATTTTATTAGAGTATTAGTTTGTGGAGAATTAATGCACTTTTCAATTCTAGCAATAACTGGTTGGCTTATACCACTTTTTTTACTCAACTCTCTTTGTGTAAGATTGTTTTTCTTTCTAGCTTGTATTGTAGCCTCTATTATATCCTTTTCTAATTGTATTTCTGCTTCTTGTTCATTAGTAATGTTAAGGTTTTTTCTAATTTTTTCCCAAGATTCATATACTTTATTTTCCATATTTACTATTCATGCTAGTCTCTAATGACTAACATATCTCCTTTCTTTATTTAAATTACATTTATAACATTTTTTCTGTTCTTTTCATAAAATCTTTATAAAAAATAATATTATACATATGTTGCTCCTTCTATATTGCATTATTATGATAACATATTTATTATCATAAGTCAATATTAAAATAATTTTTTCGTGGATAACTTTTGAATTAATACATTTGACAAAAACATTTGAAAAAAATTGTTTGATTTTAAATATAATATAATGTTTGTGCTGTTTTGTAAATATTTACTAAGTATTTTCTAAGACTTTTAATAGACACGTTTCGACATTTATATAAAAAACTAAGATTTTCTAATCAATTAGTTTTTGAAAATCTTAGTTTACTAATTTTATTCATTTAATTTTTTTATATTTTCTTTCATAATTTCACAGCTATGGTTAAATTTATTTTGATCTTCTTCATTTAGCTTTAATTCTAATATTTCTTTTATTCCGTTTTTGTTTATAACTGCTGGAACTCCAATGTAAAGACCTGAGTTTCCATACTCGCCATTTAGATAGGTCGACAATGTTAAAATTGCATTTTCATCATTTAAAATAGCTTTAATAATTCTATTTAAGGATAAACCAATTGCATAATATGTTGCTTTTTTCTTTTCTATAATTTCATAGGCTGCTTGCCATACTCCATCATGTATTTTCTTTAAATCTTCTAATGGTCTATTACTGTCACTCATTATGTCTAACATGCTTTTGCATCCAACATAACAATGCTCCCAAGGAACTAATGAAGAATCTCCATGCTCACCTAAAATGTATGCATGAACATTTTTACTTGAAACTTCTAGGTAATCTGCTATTAAATATCTTAACCTTGCTGTGTCTAAAACTGTACCTGAACCAATTATTCTATTTTTAGGAAGTTTAGAAGTTTCTGATACTACATATGTCATTAAATCTACAGGGTTACTAGCAACTAGCAATATACCATTAAAACCACTTTCCATTATTTTTTGAGTTATATCTTCTACAATTTTTCTATTTGTAATTGTAAGCTCTAATCTTGATTGTCCTGGCTTTTGTGGCAACCCTGCTGTAATAGCTACAATACTTGCATCTTTACATTCATCATAATCTCCTGCTTTAATTTCCATTCTTTGCATAGCATATGGCAAGCCATGTGATAAGTCCATTGCTTCTCCAATAGCTTTATCTTTATCTATATCAATTATTACTAATTCTTCTACTCCTCCTTGATTTACTATAGAATATGCTAAACTCATTCCAACAAAACCTGCTCCAACTATAACAACTTTTCTCTTTCCTAACATCAATTTCCTCCTTTGGTTATAACTCTATTTTTTATTTTTATTACAATTATATATATTAAAAATATTGTTACTGCTATTATATCAGTAATATAATGTGAATCTAATAATAATATACCCATTATTATTATTACAATTCTTTCAATTTTAGATATTGGCTTCGTAGAAAATCCTACAATACCAATAACTATTGCTATAGTTCCTAATATGCATGTTAGTGTTACTATTATACAGTTGGCAATTGAAGACTGTAACATAAGTGCAGGTTGAAAAACAAACATATATGGTATTATGAAAATAGGCAAACACAATTTGCAAGACAGTATTGCAGTTTTAAGCGGATTTGCTTTTGCTATTCCTGCTGCTAAATATGCATTTAAAGCAACAGGAGGTGTTATGGATGATAAGCATGAATAGTAAAAAATAAATAAATGTGCCGCCATCTGAGGTACACCAATTGAAATTAGTAGTGGAGCCGCAATGGATGCACCTATAATATATGCAGCAACTGCTGGTAAGCCCATTCCTAATACTATAAGCATTATCATAGTACCAAATAATGCTAATACTATATTCACACTAGATAACCCAACAATAATTTCTGAGAACCTAACTGAAATTCCTGATAAATTCAAAACTCCAATAATAATTCCAGAGCATATGCATGCCATTGCACATGGGAGACACGAAATGCCTGTATCTCCTAATCCTAATAATAATTCTTTTTTTCTTGTTTTTGTATTTTTACTAAAAATCGATATTATTATCATAATGCTTGTAGTTAAAAATGCTGTATTTATTAGAGGATATCCCATTAATATACCTACAATTAAAAATATTATTGGAACAAAGAACTGCCAATTTTTTACTAATATCTGTTTTGCATTTGGACCTGAATATGTACCTTTTATATTTAATTTACGTGCTGTAAAATATACCATAAATAATATAGAAACGTAATAAATAATAGCTGGTATAATAGTAGCTTTTACGATTTTGTTATATGGTATACTCAAGATTTCTACCATTACAAATATTGCAGCCCCTAGTATCGGAGGAGTTAATGTTCCACCTGCAGAAGAAACAGATTCAACTGCTGCTGAAAATTCTGGTTTGAAGCCCTCATCTTTCATCATTGGAATAGTAAACTGTCCTGTTGTTACGACATTAGAAGCTGCACTTCCTGATATCATTCCAAATAAACTACTAGATATTACAGAAACTAATGCAGAACCTCCATAACATTTTTTTGTTAATGATGTTATTAAATCTGTTATAGTATTTCCTATAGAAGTATTTCTTAGAAATGCTCCCATAAGCATAAAGGTAAAAACCGTAGTTGTCGCTACTTTGGTTATTGTTCCTAAAATACCATTATCAGTCATATAAAGTATATTTACTATTCTTGATAAAGAATAAGGTCTATGTCCCCAAATTCCTGATAAATTATGCCCTAAAAAAGCATATATTAGTGCAATAATAGAAATAATAGGTAGCACTACTCCAACAGTTCTTCTACATGCCTCCAAAATCATTATAATTGTAAGACAACAAAATACTATATCTAAAAATGTTGGTTCTAAACTTCTATTTAATATAGATTCATAGCTTACTATATAATATATTGTAGAAATTATTGCAATTAAAGCCAATATTATATCATAAATTTTTATTTTATCATCTAGCTTTTTAGAAGCTTTATATTTTAAAAATGTTAAAGATAGAACAAAGCCAATAAAAATTATACATTTAATTCTTGAATCTATTTTATTAGATAATAAATTAAATATTTGAATTATAGTAAAAATAGTTGCATAGGCATATATGACTATACGCGACCTTTTTTCAAGCTTTCTTTCCAACTAGTTTTCCTCCATAACATTTAATACTTTTATTACATCTTTTAAGTTCATAACATCTCCATACTTCATATCAATATCAAATAAGTTGTGTAAATGTGCTTGCATAGAACGATCTCCACAACACTCTTTTGGAATTATTACATGATAATCTCTATAAAATGCATCCATTGTTGTTGCTCTTATGCACCCACTTGTAGAAGTTCCAGCTATTACTAATGTATCTACATTCATAAATCTTAAATCATTATCAAGGGTTGTATTAAAAAATGCACTAGGCTTTGATTTGTCTATTATTATATCTGATTTACGGGGTCTAATTTTTTCATCAAATTCATAACAATCACTGGTATGCAAAGTTTTTTTAGAAATAGCCTTCCATTTTATAGCTTGAATACCTAATAGACTCTCTCTATCACGTCTTGAACGAATATATATTATAGGAATATTTAATTTTCTGCATTCTTGTAATAGTGTTGATGTGTTTTCTAAAGCCTTATCTATTAATTCACCATAAACAAATTCTGATTCTTTTTTTGTGTATATATTGTTTAAATCTACAATTAATAAACATACCTTTTTGCCGAACCCTACACGCTGACCAAAGCCAAATCTTTTATAGCCCTCTAATTCTTCTTTTGGAATAATATTTAACCAACGTTTATATATTTCTTCCAATTTTAATCCTCCTTTAAGATTCCTATTTCTTTATAAAATTTCATTGCTCCGTCATGAATAGGTGCTATACCCAAAATACTATTCTTTACTAATTCTTCATTTAAATTTTCTTGACTTGAATGTGCTAATGCTAATTCCTCTCTATGTTCCCATATACATTTTACTATGTCATATATTATATTTTCTCTTACCTTTGAACTTGTAAATAAAATTGTATATGAAGTTAATGTATTAACATCATATTTTATATTTTCATATGTATTAGCTTTTAATGTCCCTTTAGTATAATAAGGATATTTTTTTATTACCTTTTGAATCTCCTCTTCAGTAAAGTTTAATATATCAAAATCAACATTAGTTCCTAATGATATTATAGCTGGAACAGGTGCACTTGTATTTATAAATATAGCATCTATATTTCCCAATTTCATTTCATCTGTTGATTCATCAAAACTTAAATAATAAGCATTATAGTTATCATTTTCATATAAGCCCAATGTAGATAATACTTCTGTTGCTGCCTTATATCCTCCAGAACCTTTTACATTTATACTAATATTTTTTTCTTTTAAGTCAGATATACTTTTAATATTACTGTCTTTTCTAACAATGATTTGCATAGGATATTCAAACCATGGAATCATCGCTCTTAATTTTTCATTAGGGTTATTTTCATAATCTCCTAACCCATTATAAGCCTCGTATAAAAAAGCAGACATTCCACATCCAAAATCTATTTCGTCATGTATAATTAAATCTATATTTTCTTTTCCTCCTGCTGTAACTTCATGTGTGACATTTAAATATGGTATATATTTATTTATAATCTGAGTATATGCTGTACCAACAACATACGCCGAACCTCCTGGGTTAGAGCCTCCAAGCGTTAATTGAGTCACCCCACTATTTTTTACTTCAAAAATATTTAATAATATTACACTTAAAACTATAATTAAAATTATTAAAGGTACTAAAAACTTTCTTTTCATACTAATTTTATATGATTTTAATTTCTTAATCATATCTCCTTTCTTAAAAATTTTAATAATAAAAAGAGCAACCTAAAAATAGGCTGTTCTTCTTAATTACTTAATTTTTATTATTTTGCTCATTAAAATCTCATCAGAATCTTTAGAACCAGCCACAACAATATTATCACCGATTTCTATAAGTTCTCTTGCTTTTAATTCTTTTATTCCTTTTTCTATTGCATTTTCTGCATTATCTATTAATATAGGAGTTACATTCCATGATATAGATAAAATATTATATGTTTTGCGAGAATCTGTTATAGCAAATATTGGGCATTTTGGTCCTTTTGCTGATAATTTATAAATAGGCTCTGGTTTATTAGAATATGCTATAATTGCATCTGCATTAATATTTTCAGCTGTAATGCTTGTTGCTCCAGCTATAGTTCTATCTATATCATCTGTTACATCTACAACTGATTTGGTATTAAATCTCTTCCAGTAGTTAATGTCACTTTCGATCTGTTTTGCGATTTTATCCATTGTTTGAACGCATAATACTGGATATTTACCAGCAGCACATTCTCCTGAAAGCATTATATCACTTGTTCTATCATATACAGCATTTGCTACATCACTTACTTCTGCTCTTGTTGGTCTTGGGTTTGCTTGCATTGATTCAAGCATTTGTGTTGCTGTTACAACTGGTTTTCCAACTTCATTACATCTTTTAATAAATCTTTTTTGAACTATTGGAACCATTTCCATAGGGATTTCAACTCCCATATCTCCACGAGCTACCATTATACCATCTGATGCTTCTAGTATTTCTTCGAAATTACGAACTCCCTCTTCACTTTCAATTTTTGAAATTATGTGTATGTTTTGTCCACCATTGTCATCTAACAGTTTTCTTATTTGATGAACATCATCTGCTCTTCTAACAAAAGATGCTGCTATAAAATCGAAGTCTGCCTTTACACCATTTGTTAAATCTGCTATGTCTTTTTCATCTAGTGCTGGTAAATTTAATTTTAGTCCTGGTACATTAACTGTTTTTCTGCTTCCTAATTTTGCTGTATTTAAAGCTTTACATACTATATCTTTTCCGTCTATTTCTACAACTTCAAATTCCAAGCTTCCATCGTCAACTAATATCTTAGCTCCTGGTACAACATCTTGATATAAATTTTTATAAGAAATTGTTGTTTTTGTTTCATTTCCTATTATATCATCATGTACAAATGTAAATTTTTGTCCTTCTTCTATAGTAACTTTTTCATTTCCAGATTCTAATTTTCCTGTTCTTATTTCTGGTCCCTTTGTATCTAATAATAAAGCAACAGGTACCCCTAATTTTTCTCTTACCTTTTTGATTGTTAATATTTTTTGTTCATTTTCTTCATATCCACCATGTGAAAAATTGATTCTTGCTACAGTTAGTCCTGCATTTACAAGTTCTGTAAAAACTTCCTCACTTTCACTTGCTGGCCCTATTGTTCCTACAATTTTTGTTTTACGTAATACTTTTTTCATCTAAATTCCTCCTATTTATGAAATCAGCAGTTATTATAACATATTTTGATAAAATTATTCAAGTGGTTTTCCATATTTTTTCTATACATTTGCATTTTTTTGTGATATAATCTTGAAAAATTAAACTAGTATTTAAAAGATTTGCTTTTGAATACTAATTATGATATAACTAAAATCAATAAGGAGGTATGCTTATGGCTGTTTCAGAAAATAATAACAGACTCGCCGAAAATAAAGTCTTAATTTTATATATACTTAGCAAAATAAATAAAGACATTGCTGAAAGCAGTCTTTTTAAAATAATTTCTTCAATCAATGATATTAATTATTTCTATTTTGGACAAACTTTAAATGATTTAGCCCAAACTCGTTTAGTTGATTCATATACTAAAGATAAAGATACAATTTATAGAATTACTTCTGAAGGAAAAAATGCATTATCCCTAACAAAAGATTTACTCCCTGGTATTATAAAACTAAAAGCAGATAATATTTTTAAACAAGAACTTTCTAGCATCGAAGAAGAATCTTCTGTTGTTGCTGAATATACCCCTAAAAATGAAAATGATTATAAAATAAAATGTAAAATTGTAGAAAACAATGAGACAATTTTTGAAGTTAGTACCTTCGCAGGTTCTAGAGAAAATGCTAAAAAAATAGTTAATAATTGGAATAAAAATGCTAATAATATATTTCCAAAAATATTAGATTTATTATTAAATTGTGCAGATACAGACAAATAATAGAATTTATTAATTTTTAATATGCAAATTAATAGATTTTATTAAAAAACATATTTAATTAATTACAATCTTTTCACAATTTTTTCACAATTATATTGTATTCTATATTTGTATTAGGATATTATATAAAAAACAAAATTAACATTTCACATATAGGAGGTTTAAAATGGAAAACGATTTAAATAATACAAACTCAGAAGTTCAAAATAATAATGTGGCTAGTAGATTTCAAGTAGTATCTGATTCTTATTCAAACCATAATTTTAATAATTATTCAAACAAACCTACTAAAAAATCTAACCATAGCTTTTTAAAAAGCGTAATTATTCCCTTTTTTAGTGGAATAGTTGGTTGCTCACTAGTTATTGGAACATGTTTTGGTGTACCAGAAATAAAGCAAAAGCTTTTAGGAAAAAGTTCTTTGGCACAAACTTCAACACCATCTACTAATAGTGGAACAGTATCTCTTGTAGATCTTAAAAACTATTCAGATACAACTGTTTATGCTGCCAATAAAATTATGCCATCTATTGTAGGAGTAGAAATTCAATATACTGTAAAATCTTCATTTTTTATGTTTGGCGGTGGTCAAACTTCAACAGCTACTGCTGCAGGCTCAGGTATTATAATTAGTGAAGATGGTTATATATTAACTAACAACCATGTTGTTGATTCATCATCATCTTCTTCATACTCATATTACGAAATTTCTAAAGCTACCAGTGTTAAGGTAAAATTATATAATAATGATAAAACTTATGATGCTACTATAGTTGGTCAAGATTCGCAAACAGATTTAGCAGTTTTAAAAATTGATGCTACTGGTTTAACCGCTGCAGAATTTGCTAATTCAGATGAAGTAAAAATCGGAGAATTTGCAATGGCAATTGGAAATCCTTTAAGTCTTGGAAGCAGTATTACTTGTGGAGTTATTAGTGCTACCAACAGACAAGTTACAAGTGAAGGAACAACTTATACATGTATACAAACTGATGCTGCTATAAACTCTGGTAATAGCGGTGGAGCTTTAGTAAATGCTGAAGGAAAAGTAATTGGAATTAATACTTTAAAACTTTCTGGAACTGGAGTTGAAGGTATTGGTTTTGCTATTCCAATAAATTCTACTGTAGATGTAACAAAAGATTTAATAGAACATAAAAAAGTTTTGAGACCTTACATCGGAGTTTCTACACAAGATTTAGATGAAGAACTTGCAAAAGCTAATAATTTAGTAGTAGGAATTTATGTAAAATCTGTTGACGACTTTTCTGCAGCAGAAAAAGCTGGAATAAAAGCTGGAGACGTTATTGTAAAAGCTGATGGTAAAGAAATTAAAACCTATGATGAACTAAATGAAATAAAAAATACTCATAAAATAGGTGATGAAATGGTAATTACAGTTAATAGAAATGGAACAGAAAAAGAGTGTAAAGTAATTTTACAAGAAGCACCATAATTTCACTTTTATTTCACAATTTGGACAAATAACTTTTATATAGTATATGTATAGTCAGAATAAAAACTGATTTAAAAACATCCCCTTTTATTTTCAAATAAAGAGAAGCTTTTTATAGCTTCTCTTTTAATGTGTTTTTGTTTTAATTTTTTCACAATTTAAAATATTACTAAATCTAATTCGCTTGTATAATTTTCATTTCCATATGCATATATTAAATATAAAAAGCCATCTTTTCCTAAGAAAAACTCTGTTGTATTTTCTACCTTATACATATCATCTTTATAATCTCTTTCAAAAATGCTATAGCCTAGTTTCTTTAATTCTTCTACTTTTTCTTGCTCTCTCTTTATTTTCTCTTCGACCTTGTTTTCTATGTCACTTTTCTTAAGTCCTTTTATAGTCATTAAATCTTTGAGAGTAACTTCTTGTCTTTTTTGGAAATCATAATTATATGTTTGTATAATTGTTCTTTGTGCATTATTGCCTTCTTTTAAAATAGAACGTATTGCAATAGATAATATATTATTTTCATTTATATATGCTATATAATCAACTGTGTACACTATGTCTTTGCTTTCAGAATCGTTTAATATGTCTAATGCTTTTTGTTTAAATGCTTTCTCTATTTCGGTATTATATTTTCGTACTGCTGGAGTATTTATATTTATATATGGAACCTTTACATCTAATGAATATTTTCCTGCCATTTTGTCAAAGTTTTCGTATGCTGTTCCTATTATTTCGTCTTCACTTTTTATTTTGTTTGTAATTAGTATATTTTGATTTAATTGGTTAATCGTTGTATCAACAAAGATGTCCTCAAATTCAGCTTCTCTTGCCAAATACTCCTCTTCTGTGGCTGGTACATGCATATTTGGTGGTACTACATTTTCATTTCTAAATACCAATATATATGCTGATACAAGAATTGCTAACAAACATATAGCTAATATAACTATATATAGTATCTTTCTTTTATTGTTTTTTTCCTCAATGTTTAATACTACTTTCATTCTAATAAATTCCTCTCCTCTTTAATCATTGTAGATTTTCCATGTCCAGGGTACACTATGGTTTCTCCTGGTAATTGTAATAATTTGTTTGAAATTGAATCTATAATATCTTTAAAATTCGAAGTTGGAAGATCTGTTCTTCCCCATGTTCCTCTAAATAGAGTATCTCCTGTAAAAACTAAATTTTCTTCTTTACAATATAGTGAGCTTCCTCCAACAGTATGCCCAGGTGTATGTATTACTTTAAATTCCAAGTCTCCTAAATGTAATAAATCTCCTTCATCTACTATTGCATCAGCCTCTATATGTATATGTCCTACTCCAATTTGATTAGATAAATTAATTTTTTCGTTATTTAAACCTGGCTTATCTAATCTATGTATTAATATTTTGCACTTTTTTTCTTTTTTTAGTTTCTGTACCCCTCCAATATGGTCTCCATGACAATGTGTTAAATAAATATATTTCAAATTTGCTTTTAGAATGTCTAGTATTTCTATAATTTTTTCTACTTCTCCTGCTGGGTCAATTACCATTGCTTCTTTTGATTTTTCATCAAATACAATATAGCAATTAGTAGGATTTCCTAGCGGTGTTATAATCTTTAGTTGTTTTAATATCATTTTTTCCTATCCACCTCATATACGCTATCTACTTTTTTTAAGTTCTTTATTACCTTATTTAGTTCATCTAAGTTTTCAACTTCCACTGTGACTTCTGTTATAGCTATTCTTTCTTTTGTTGCTTTAGCATTTACACCTATTAAATTTGCCTTAGTATCATTTACTGTTTTTACTATATCTGCTAATAGTCCATTTCTATCATTTGCATAGATTTCAATTTCTACATTATAGTTTGTTTTATCCTCATTATACCATTCAACATCTATAATTCTATTTTCTTCTTTTAATAAATCTTTTACATTTACGCAATCTTTTCTATGTACTGATACTCCTCTTCCTTTTGTTATATAACCTATTATTTCATCGCCTGGTAAAGGGTTGCAACATCTAGAAAGTTTTACTAAACAATTATCTATTCCTTTTACAATTATTCCTGAACTTGAAGGTTTTGTTTTTTTGATTTTTTCTTTTGAAAGTTCTTCTAGCTTTTGTTCTAAGAATTTATCATCTTCGCTATGTTCTTTTCTATATTCAATAAGCATTCTTGCAATAATTTTTACTGGTGAAATTGCTCCAAATCCAACTGCAGCATACATTTCTTCTAAGTCTTTATATTTATATCTTTCAAGCATTGGAGTTATATATTCATTTTTAAATAATTCACTATAAGGTACACCTATTCTTTTTGTTTCCTTTTCTATTAAGTCTTTTCCTCTTTCAATATTTTCGGCTTTTCTTTCTTTTTTAAACCAGCTCATTATTTTATTTTTAGCTTGTGTACTTTTAATAAATTTAAGCCAATCCATGCTTGGACCTTTTGAATTATCAGATGTTAATATTTCAACAATATCTCCATTTTGAATTGGTGTTATTATAGGAACCATTTTACTATTTATTTTGGCCCCTACCATGTGGTTTCCAATTTCAGCATGTATACTATATGCAAAGTCAATTGGTGTTGCACCTCTTGGCAATACTTTTATAGCTCCCTTTGGAGTAAACACATATACTTCATCCTCAAATAATTCTGTTTTTAAAGTTTCTAAGAATTGGTCCGGATCTTGCATCTCCTGTTGCCATTCAAGTGTTTCTCGTAGCCATGATAATTTGTCTTCACCTACACTTACTACTTGTTTTCCTTTTCCAGAATAATTTGCCTCTTTGTATGCCCAGTGCGCTGCGATACCATATTCTGCTATTCTATGCATGTCCCATGTACGTATTTGCACTTCAAATGGTGTTCCATTTTCTCCTAATAAAGTTGTATGTATAGATTGATACATATTAGGTTTTGGAACAGCAATGTAATCTTTAAATCTTCCTGGCATTGGACTATATAATTCATGCACTACTCCTAAAGCAGCATAACAATCTTTTACTGAATTTACAAGTATTCTTAAGGCAAATAAATCATAAATTTGATCTAAAGATTTATTGTCTCTTTTCATCTTTCTATATATACTATATAAGTGCTTTGCCCTTCCTGTAACTTCTGCATCTATTCTCTGTTTTTTTAGTTCTTCTCTTATATCGTCCATTATTTTTTCTATGAACTTAAGTCTTTCTTCTCTTTTTCTATCTATTCCTTTAACTAATTCTTCATATTCTTCTGGATATAAATATTCAAAAGCTAAATCTTCTAATTCCCATTTTATAGAATACAAACCTAGCCTATTTGCAAGAGGTGCATATAATTCCATTGTTTCTTTTGCATTTGCTAATTGTCGGTCTTTAGATAAATACCTTAATGTTCTCATGTTGTGCAATCTGTCTGCTAACTTTATTAGAATTACCCTAATGTCTTTTCCCATTGCCAAAAACATTTTTCTATAATCTTCTACTTGTCTTTCTTCAATGCTTTCAAATTGCATGGTTCCCAGTTTTGTTACTCCTGCAACCATATCAGCTACTTCTTTTCCAAATTCATTTGTTATATTATCATTTGTAGCCTCTGTGTCTTCTACTACATCATGCAAAAGTGCTGCACATATAGTTTTATCATCTAGCCCTATTTCTGCTAGAATATATGCTACATTTAGGGGATGAATAATATATGATTCTCCAGATTTTCTTAATTGATCTCCATGTTTTTTTACTGCATATTCATATGCACGTAATATTAATTTTGTGTCTACTCTTTTTGATTTTTCGTGTCTTTTATCTATAACATCTTGTATTGTTATTTGCTTTTCTTTCATATTTTCCCCCCTTTTTGCAATTTAGTCTATATTGATTTCATCATATCTTTTAACAATATTTGCATACTTTCTTCACCATTAAATTTATTAATCTCTAAGCTTCCTACTACATCAACTTTATCACCTATACGGTAATCGTTTGTTAAACTGCCTAAATTAAAGCCCATAGCATTTATTAAATGTTTTCCATCTTGCCTTAAGGTTAATTTTATATGTTTTCCTTCTGACAATGCCCTTATAGAATCTATTTTTAAGTTTTTAAATACAAATAAAGGTACTTTATTTTCTTCTCCAAAAGGCTCTAGCTCTTTTAAACTATCTACTATTTGCATGTCTATGTCTTTTAAATCTGCTTGTGCATCTATTCTTAATATTGATACTATTTTGTCTATTTGTTTTTCTTTTGCTATTTCATCTAGCATATTTCTTAAATTATCTAGTTTGTCTTTTTTTACAGTTAAACCTATTGCCATAGCGTGTCCACCAAATTTTTCTAAACTTTGTTCACATTTGGATAGTGCATCATGTAAATCGAAACCTGGTATGCTTCTACCTGAGCCTTTACCTTCTTCTCCTTCAAAACATAATAATATACTTGGTTTAAAATACATTTCTGTTATTTTAGAAGCTACTATTCCTATTACCCCATGATGCCAGTTTTCTCCGTCTATTACCATTATTCTGTTATTATAAATTGAATCTTTTTTTATTTTGTCTAATGCTTCTAAGAATATTTGCTTTTCTTTGCTTTGTCTTTGTATATTATATTCATTTAGCTTTTCTGCTAATTCATACACTTCTTGCTTATCATTTGATAAAAATAATTTTAGTGCATCTTCTTGATGTCCCATTCTTCCACAAGCATTTATTCTTGGAGCTATTCCGAAAGATATTGTAGTAGAATCTACTTTTTGATAACCAGATAATTGTAAAATAGTTTTTAGACCAATATTTTTTGTTTGCTCTACTAATTTTAAGCCTAGTTTTACTATTACCCTATTTTCATCTACTAATGGAACTATATCTGATATTGTTCCTATACAAACTATATCTAAATATTTTAAATATTCTTTTTCATCTAAATTTAGATTTATACTAATAGCTTGAATTAATTTAAAAACTACTCCTACACCTGCTAAATTTCTAAAAGGGTACTCATTGTCTTTTCTTTTTGCATCTACAATTGCTATTGCTTCTGGTAGTTTTTCACCTGGCTCATGATGGTCAGTAATTATAACTTCTAGGCCTAAACTATTTGCATATTGTACCTCTTCTACAGCTGATATTCCACAATCAACAGTTATCATTAAAGTATATTTTTCTTTTGCAATTTTTTCAACAGCTATTTTATTTAACCCATAACCTTCGTCTAGTCTGTTAGGAATATATTCATCTACCTTTAAGCCTCTTTCTTCTAAAAAGCTTTTTAATACTGTTACACTTGTTATACCATCTACATCATAATCTCCATAGATTAGTATTTTTTCTTTATTTTTTAATGCCTTTATAATTCTATCTACTGCTTTGCCCATGTCTGGCATTAAATATGGGTCATAGAAATCTTTTCTAGTTGGGCTTAAGAACTTTTTTACATCTTCTTTAGATGTAATTCCTCTATTTACTAATATTTTAGCTAGTAAATTGTTTATTTTATATTTATTTTCTATTTCTTTTACTATTTCTTCGTCTGGTTTATTTATTTCCCATTTTTTATTCATCTCTTCATTCCTTACATTTATTTATTGTTCATCTAACAAGTCGTAAAAAGTTTTAAACTGATACCCTTCCTGTCTTAAATATTCTATAACTTGTGGCAATGTGCTATATGTTAATATTTTATCTGCTGCATCGTGCATTAAAATTACTAGACTATTTCTATTTTTAATTGTTTCTTTTAGCCTATTTACTAAGGCCTCTTGCGTCTTTACTCCTTCTGCATCTCCAGTTAATGCATTCCAATCTACACTTGCTATTTTGTTTTGCTTAAGTAATTGTTTAGCCTCTGATTTTATTGCATTATATTTTCCACCTACTGATCCCCCTGGAAATCTAAATATATTTGTATTGTAGGCTTGATTTTCTATTGCATTTTTAACTGCCTGATTTGTTTTATTATACTCATCTAATACTGAATTTGTAGAAGAATATATTTGTGAATATGTGTGAGAATAGCCATGGTTTGCAATATAATGGCCATCCTCATATTCTCGTTTAACTATTTGTGGATATAACTCAACTCTACTTCCTAATACGAAAAAGTTAGCTTTAACATTTTGTTCTTTAAGCAGATCTAATATCAATGGTGTTACTGATTTTGATGGTCCATCATCAAAAGTTAAAAATACTCGCTTTTCTTCTGATTTGTAAATACTATTTACTTTTTCTATTTCCTCGTCAGTAAGTATTTTTTCTAACTTTTTCTGTTCTTCTTCCTGCTTTTTAGCTTCTTCTTGCTCTTGTATAATTTTAGAAATAATAGCTTCATTTTCTCTACAAAACCTTTCTTTTCTTGCAGAAGCATATACATGTTCTATTGCTAAAAAAGCATATACAAATACCATTATTATAAAAATAGAGATTATTATTCTTTTAATATTTCTATATCTTCTCTCAATACTAATTAAATCCATTTTTTGCCCTTCATATTTATATTTTAAGACTTCATAGAACTTTTTATATAGTCTATTTCCTCTTCTGTATTTAATCTCATAAATAGTGGCTCACCTTTTTCTATGACTTTAACTTGAGTAATTTGATCATATTTACTTAAACTTTCCCATGTTTTTAAGTTATTTTTTTCTATTCCTAGTTGTCTTAAAATTTCGTTTGCTGTATTTGCCATTACTGGTAATAGCATTATTGCTATTTTTCTTAAATTTTCTATTAAGTGATATATTACACTTTTAAGCTTTTCTTCTTCATTTTCTTTTGCAAGTGTCCAAGGTAATGTTTCATCTATATATTTATTTGTTCTAGCTATAAGCTCCCATATTTCTTGAAGTGCACTTGCAATGTTATATTCGTCATATTTTTGCTCTACATTTTCTACTTGTTTCTTAGCAAATTCTTCAAATTCTTTATCTACTTCATTTGGCGTTCCATTATATTTAGGAACTTCTCCTTTGAAATATTTATTACACATTGCAATTGTTCTATTTAATAGATTGCCTAAGTCATTGCATAAGTTTGAATTAAATCTTTCGATAAAGCCCTCTGGCGTAAATAAGCCATCTTGTGATTCCGGCACTTCTTTTAATAAATAATATTTTGTTGCATCTAAGCCATATCTATTAATTAATAACTCTGGATATATAACATTTCCTTTTGATTTAGACATCTTACCGTCTTTCATCATTATCCAGTTATGCACTAATATTGTTTTTGGAAGTGGCAAATCTAAAGCCATTAAAAAGATTGGCCAATATATTAAATGGAATCTTGCTATATCTTTTCCTACTATTTGAAGGTCTGCAGGCCAGTATTTTTCAAAAAGTTCCTCGTTTTCAGACATATAACCTAAGGCTGTTATATAATTTGTTAAAGCATCTAACCATACATATACTACATGTTTTGGATCCTTTAATACTTGTATTCCCCAGTCAAATGATGTACGGCTTACACATAAATCTTCTAACCCAGGTTTTATAAAGTTATTTAACATTTCTGTTTTTCTATATTCTGGTTTTATAAAATCTGGATGGTCTTCATAATATTTTATAAGCCTGTCTGCATATTTTTTCATGTTGAAAAAATATGCTTCTTCTTTCATTAACTTAACTTCTCGTCCACAGTCTGGACATTTTCCATCTACTAACTGTGTTTTTGTAAAATAAGTTTCACATGGCATACAATACCAGCCTTCATAATTTCCTTTATAAATATCTCCTGTTTCCATAAATCTATCAAATATTTTTTGAACAACTTTTGTGTGTCTTGACTCTGTAGTACGTATAAAGTCGTCATATTGTATATCCATTAATTTCCATAATTTTTTTGCTTCTTCTGCCATTAAATCTACATGTTCTTGAGGCGTTTTTCCATTTTTTTCAGCAACAGTTTGAATCTTTTGCCCATGCTCATCTGTTCCTGTTAATAAAAAAGTATCATAACCTCTTAAAGTTTTATATCTTTTAATTGAATCTGCAAGTACTGTTGTATAAGCTGTCCCTATATGAAATTTACCACTTGGGTAATAAATTGGTGTTGTTATGTAAAATTTTTTTCTTTCACTCATTTAGCATACCTCTTTTTTCCTAATTTTTCTTACAATATTTTACTATTAATGTTGTAAAATATCAATACTTTAAGTATTACTTTTATATTTTTTCCATATTACAAAATTATATTACATTAGCATATTTTTTCATTTTTGGCAAATACTAAAACAAATAAGTTGGAGGTTTTAATAAATATGAATTTTAAGAAAATTTTCAATAATATTTTTAATGAACTTTTTGGTGAAAGTCCTAGAGATAAATATCATTTTTCTCTTCTTTCGGGTGGTGGTAATTATAATAATGCTAATTCTTCGTGTGTTTTAATGGACACTTCAACAGATAGTCCAACTACTCCAAAAGAGATTTTTACGAGTATTGATGAAAATTTAAATACAATGAAATCTATTTACAATAGCTTGATTAATAGCGATGTTATAATTAGAGAGTTTTCTTGTAATATTTTCAATAGAAAATATAGTTCTTTTATTATTTACTTAGATGGTATGACTGACTCTCAAATTATAAATGATTTCTTGCTTGAACCTCTTATGCAAATTAATTATAATACATCTTTTAATAAAAATATATCTTTAGATAAATACATTTTAAATAGCTTAATGCCTCAAAATAATATTGAAGCAGTTTCATCTTTCTCAGAAGTAGCATCAGCTATAAATGCTGGAAACTGTGTGCTTTTCGTCGATACTTTAAATGTTGCTTTTAATGTAGATGCTAAGAATTTTAAACAAAGAAGTGTAGATACTCCTGAAAACGAAACTGTAATAAGAGGCCCTCATGAAGCTTTTGTTGAAAATATTAGAACAAATACATCTCTTCTTAGAAGAATTGTAAATAACGAAAATTTAATTATTGAAAATACCAAAATTGGTACTCTATCTAGAACAAATTGTTCTATTTGTTACATGCAAAATATTACTAATCGTGATTTAGTTTCTGAAGTAAAGTTTAGGCTTAATAATTTAGATATTGATTCTATAGAATCTTCTGGTCAATTAGAGCAATTAATAGAAGAAGGCAGTTCATACGGAATTCCACAAATTTTAGCTACTGAAAGACCTGATAAATGCTCTAAAGCCCTATATCAAGGAAAAGTTGTAGTTTTACTTAATGGAAACCCTTATGCTCTAATTATGCCTGCTGTAGCTATGGACTTTTTAACCTCTCCTGAGGACACTAACTTAAAAAGTAATTTTGCCAATTTTCTTAGATTTCTTAGAGGACTTGCAGCAATTATTACTGTATTACTACCTGGTATTTATATTGCAATTACTAGTTTTCATCAAGAGCTTCTACCAACTGAGCTACTATTTTCAATACTTGCTTCTAGGGAAAAAGTACCTTTCCCTGTTTTAGTAGAACTTTTGGTTATGGAACTTTCTTTTGAGTTAATACGTGAGGCTGGTATTCGTGTTCCTTCGCCAATTGGTTCAACTATAGGAATTGTTGGTGGCTTAATAATTGGTGAAGCTGCCGTTTCTGCCCATATAGTAAGCCCTATTCTAGTAATTGTAGTGGCTATTACAGGTATTGCATCTTTTGCTATACCAGATTTTGCTTTTGGTTTTCATTTGAGAATTTTTAGATTTGTGTTTATATTTTTAGGTGCCTTCCTAGGCTTTTTGGGAATTGGCGTAGGAATTTTTGCTTATGCATCTATATTATGCAATATAAAATCTTTTGGAGTTCCTTTTACTGCTCCATTTGCGCCTTCTAGTGTAAATCAAACTGTTGGGTATGTAGTCCCTCCTACTTGGAAACAAGAAAATAGAATTGGTTTTGTTTCTCCACAACAAATTAAAAGACAAGGAAAAATAAGCAAAAAGTGGGAATATTAAATATAAAATTAATAGTGAGCCCAAATTGTTAAGCTTTTGCCTACAATTTGGTTCACTATTAATTTCAAATATCTTTTAATTTACTTCTAAATAATACTTTTTTATTTTTACATTTTTCTAAATACTCCTGCAACTTTTCCAAGTATTTCACAAGTTGGAACTATGATTGGATCCATTGTAGAATTTTCAGGTTGTAATCTTATATGGTCTTTTTCTTTGTAAAATGTTTTTACTGTTGCCTCATCATCTATAAGAGCTACAACTATTTCGCCATTGCGTGCATCATTTTGTCTTTTTACTAATATGTAGTCTCCATCTAAGATACCTGCTTCAATCATGCTCTCGCCTCTAACAGTTAGCATAAAGCTTTCAGAATTTCCAACAAAATCTATAGGAATTGGGAATGTATCTGTTATATTTTCTACTGCTAATATTGGTTGACCTGCAGTTATTTTTCCTATTACAGGAACATCTACTAGTTCTTTTTGTGTATAATAATCTTTACTAGATTTTATTAATGGTTCTCCAGAGCCACCTTTTAATAGTTTTAATGTTCTACCTTTTTTATCTTCTTTTTTGATATAACCCTTTTCTTCAAGTTTAGCTAAATATCCATGAACTGTTGCTGTTGAACTTAAACCTACTGCTTTTCCAATTTCTCTTACTGATGGTGGGTATCCATCTGTCATTATTTGTTTTTCGATAAATTTTAAAATAGCCTTTTCTCTTTTATTTAATTCTAAAGATTTTTTTGCCATATTTACCACTTTCCCTTCATTGAATTTTATATTATATATACAAACATATTTTCTACTTTCAATATAATAACATACCATTAAATAAAAGTCAAACAAATTTTTGAATTTTTTTAATTTTTTTTAAAATTAATTTTTATCTTTTACTTTTTCTATTATTGCTTCATAACCAATTTTATAATATTTTATTAGTTCTTCTGCCTTTCCAGATTTTCCAAAGCAATCATTTATTCCCATTCTTTCTAGTTTGCAAGGGCAATTTTCCGTTAAAACTTCAGAAATTGCTGAACCTAAACCACCAATAATATTATGATCCTCAACTGAAATTAATCTTTTGGTTTCTTTTGCACATTTTATTATCATATCTTTATCTATTGGTTTTATTGTGTGCATGTCTATAACTCTTACATTTATACCTTCTGCATCTAGTTGCTCTTTAGCTTTTATTGCTTCTGAAACTGTTACACCTGTTGCAAATATTGTAGCATCTGTACCTTCTCCTATTTGAATAGCTTTACCTATCTCAAATTTTTGGGTGTTATCATATATTACAGGAGTAGATAATCTGCATAAACGAACATAAACAGGCCCTTGAATTTTAGAAATTTCCTCAACTACCCATCTAGTTTGAGTGTCATCTGATGGGCTTATTACTGTCATGTTTGGAAGTGTTCTCATCATACTTATATCTTCTAACATTTGATGTGTTGCACCATCTTCTCCAACTGTAATTCCTGCATGAGTTGCACAGATTTTTACATTTAATTTTGGGTAACAAATGCTATTTCTTATTTGATCATAAGCTCTACCTGCTGCAAATACTGCAAAAGAGCTTGCATAAGGTATTTTTCCACAGGTTGCTAAACCTGCTGCTGTTGCCATCATATTTTGCTCCGCTATACCCATATCAAAAAATCTATCTGGAAATTCCTTTGCAAAAATTTCTGTTTTAGTTGCTGTTGACAAATCTGCATCAAGAACTACAACATTTTCATTTTTTTGTCCTAATTCTTTTAAGGCTTCGCCATAGCTTTGGCGTGTAGCTATTTTTTTATCTAACATTTCATCCTCCTAAATATTTATTAAATTATTTTAAATCTTCTATTGCTTGATTATATTGTTCTTCATTTGGAGCTTTGCCATGCCATTCTGCTTTGTCCTCCATAAAGCTAACACCCTTACCTTTAGTAGTTCTAGCTATAATACATGTTGGCTTGTTTTTTGTAATTTTAGCTTTAGCCAGAGCTTTCATTATTTCTAAAATATTATTTCCATCTATTTCAATTACATCAAATCCAAAGCTTTTAAATTTTTCATCCAATGGTGCAGAACTCATTATATCTTCTGTTTTACCATCTATTTGCAAGTTGTTTTTATCTATAATAACACATAAATTATCTAGTTTATACTTGCTAGAGGCCATTGCCGCTTCCCAAATCTGCCCCTCTTCTATTTCCCCATCTCCTAAAATTGCGTAAACTCTATAATTTTTGTTATCCAGCTTTCCTGCTATTGCCATACCATTTGCAACTGACAAACCTTGTCCTAATGAACCTGATGTCATATCTACTCCTGGTACTTTATTCATATCAGGATGCCCTTGTAAATTACTATCTATTTTTCTAAAATTTTTTAAGTTTTCTTTATCAAAAAAACCTCTTTCAGCTAAACAACTATATAAAACTGGTGAGCAATGTCCTTTTGACAATACTAATCTATCTCTATCTTCCCATTTTGGATTTGTTTCGTCTATGTTCATTTCATTAAAATATAATACTGTCATAACATCTGCTATAGAAAGTGATCCACCTGGATGTCCTGATTTTGCACTATAAACTTCTTCTATTATTCCTCTTCTTATTTCTTTTGCCTTTTTTTCTAACTCACTTATATCTGTAATTTTATTCATACTTTAACAACATTCCCCTTTCTTTAAAAAAAACGGAATTAAGATTTTCTAAAGCTCCCTATGGTCGCTAAGAAAATCTTAATTTTGCATAACTCTACGCAAAGAACTTTTTAAATTCTTCCTCATTAATTTTTTCTTTTTCAAGTAAAGCTGTTGCTATTTCATGAAGTTTGTCCATATGCTCTCTTAATATGGTTTGAGCATCCATATATGCTGTATTAATTAATTTGTTTACTTCTCTACCAATTTTATCTTCGATTTCTTCTCCAAACATTTGATAATCTAACTCACCATTATCATTTTTTAGAGATATTGGACCAATTTCATCACTCATACCGTATACTGTTACCATATTTCTTGCAACTTGAGTAGCTACTTCAATGTCATTGCTTGCACCTGTTGATATATCATCTAATGCTAATTTTTCAGCAGCCCTTCCGCCTAATAATGCAATTAATTTTTCTTCCATTTCTGTTTTTGAAATATAGTATTTGTCTTCATCATTTTTATACATTGTATAACCACCAGCAAGACCTCTTGGTATAATAGAAACTTCTTTTACATCTGTTTGTGTTGGTAAATATTGACTAACAATTGCATGTCCTGCTTCATGATATGCTGTTAATTTTTTATCTTTATCTGAAATAACTCTACTATGTTTTTCAAGTCCGACTGTTACTTTTTTAACTGCTTCATCTAAATCTAGTTGTTCAATTACTTCATGTTTATTTCTTGTTGCAGTAATTGCAGCTTCATTTAGAATATTTGCAAGTTCTGCTCCAGTAAAGCCAGAAGTATCTTCTGCAATGCCTTTTAAAGTAACATTTTCAGCTAATTTTTTATCTTTTGCATGTATTCTTAATATTGCTTCTCTTCCTTTTAAATCTGGCGTTGGAATAGTTACTTGTCTATCAAATCTTCCTGGCCTTAGAAGTGCTTTATCTAACATTTCAGGTCTATTGGTTGCAGCTAAAACTATAATTGTTTCCTCTGTTGAAAAGCCATCCATTTCAACTAATAATTGATTTAATGTTTGGTTGTTTTCAGATTCTGCGCCACTACTTCCTGTTCTTCTTGCTCCTATTGCATCTATCTCATCAATAAATACTATACAAGGAGCCATTTTTCTTGCTTTTTCAAATAATTTTCTAACACGTGAAGCTCCAAGACCTGCAAACATTTCTATAAATTCTGATCCACTCATAGATATAAATGGAACTCCTGCCTCTCCAGCTATAGCTTTTGCAATTAATGTTTTTCCAGTTCCTGGCTTACCATACAGTAAAACACCTTTTGGAATTTTTGCTCCCATTTCTATAAACTTTTCTGGTTTCTTTAAAAAGTCTACTATTTCAATTAATTCCTCTTTTTCTTCATCTAAACCTGCCACATCATCAAATGTGGTTTTTATTTTTCTTTCTGTTTCATCATATACCTCGCCTTTATCACCAAGACCTTGCATCTTAAATAGCATTATAAACAAGGCTACCATTATAAGAGTTGGTAAAAGTGACATTATATATGATGGTATTACAGTTAAAATACTTCTTGGTTTCTGATTTACATTTATTTCATTGCCCTCTAAAGCTTGCTGTTGAATTAATTCCATGAACACTTGTGTATTTGGAACTATTGTAATCTTTTCTTCTCCTTCTTGCATGCCTTTTAGTTTTACTTTAACAGTGGTGCTTCCAACAGTCATTTCTACTGCTTCTACATTTTTATTAGAAATTTCTTTTATTAGTTCTGTATAAGGTAATTCTTTTTCATCCTCTTCATTAGTTTTGTTTACATATACTACGCCTACTACAATTATTGCTACTAATAAAGCTATAAGAACTATTAATGAGGCTATTTTTTTTATTTTATCTTTCTTAGAATCTTTAGATTTGTTCTGGTCCATCTGCTTTTCCCTTCTCCTCTTCTTGATCTTTTTGAACTGGATTTTCTTGCTTTCTTAAAGTGTTATTTTTCATTAAGAATATTACTGTTACTAAATATATATATGCAATAACTATATAAGCCACATCAAAGTATTTGATTGTTATTCCAGCAAAATAATTTACTATAAAATAAATTATATTTAGCACAGTTGATAATGTAAATGCATACACTGACATTGCAAAAAGTTGTTTAAATGTTGTTGCTATTTTTGTAATTTTAGCTGATATATATCCTATTAAAGTTAATACTAATGCATATATTAGATTTGATGAAAGATATATTATAAAATAAGCTATAAAATATGAGAAGAAATTAACTATTAATATACTTGTTCTTCCATTTCCATTTAAGAATTCTATTAATGTTGATTTTGTAACTTCTACACCAGTATCTCCAAATAATTTTTGCATTACATCATCATAAGTCATAGAAATTCTAGATTCGCCCTCTATACCTTCTGCTAATTTAGTAATTTGCATTACTTTATCTTTTAAAACTATTATACCAATATTATTTGTTTCTCCATTGTTTTTTATTGTATTTTCATATTCAGCAATAACATTTTCGTCCTCTGTATTTAAGTCTATTATGATTTTTCCCAAATTAAAATTTTTATCTTCTATAGTGTAAACTTTATTTTGTTCTTCTTCAGAATTTAATTGTATTTTTCCTTCTGCATATCTAAAATCTGGTACTCCTTCTTCTACATTTTTAATAAGTTCATTTAAAGCTTTGTTTGAGCTATATAGCCCAATACATGAAATTATTAGAACAAATATACTTACTATTTGCAATAAGTATTTTATTGCTCTTCCTGTTCCTTCTAAACTCATTGGTATATATTTGTCAAATTTAACAATTGAATACCAAACCTTTTTATAAAAAGGCAACTTTTTAGGTTTAATCTCTTTTCCATCTGTATCGATTACAGTGTTTTCTTGCTCATTTTGTGGTTCTTTTTCACTCATTTTTTATTCTCCCTTCTAAACTAATTATAAATTCTTTCAATGTTGCTATTTACATATATTGGGTTAATTGGAATTTGCGCTACATCTGTTAATTTTATGTCTTTACCTGTAATATCTACTGCTATATGGCACATTCCCACTCTTCCTAAAATTTTGCATTTTTTTTCATTTATTTTAACATATAAATATTGATTTTGAAATAGTCCTTTTGTTTCATGAACTATATATCTAATTTTATCTATTAATCTAAACATGTCTTTATCTACTTTAACATTTACCCCATCTGAATATCCACATGGAAGTATTGCTATTTTAGTTAGTTTTTTAGTTTTAAATGAATTTGAATATCCTATATTATTGCCTTTTTCTAGTTCTTTTATTTCATATATATTTGTTTTTAAATAACCTATTTTTCTAAGTCCTATTTTATTTGGAACTATTATTCTTCCTAAAAATGCTGAGCCAATTCTTACTGCATCTAAATGCTGACTTGTAAATTTTAAAGCAGCTGAAGAATTACATATATGTAACATTCCAGTTTCTATTTGATTTTGTTTTAAAATTCCTACAACTTCCATAAATCTTTCAAATTGTTTTTTTGTAAAGTTAGCATTTTTTGCAAATGCTACTGAATAGTGTGAATAAGTTCCTACTATTTTTAAGTTTGTAAATTGTTTTATGGCATTTATAATTTCTTCTGGCTTATCATACATAAAACCATATCTTCCAAAGCCTGTATCTATTTTTAAGTGAATTTGTACTTGCCTTTGCAACTGTTTTGACACTTCATTTGCTACTATTCCAGCTTCTTTAGAGCCAATTGTTAAAATTATATCATTTTTAATAAGTTCTTCTACTTCTTTTGGGTCAGCAGTTGATGATAGCATTAAAATTTGCTCTTTTATTCCATTTTTTCTTAAAGTAATTGCTTCATCAAATGATGCTACCGCAAAAAAATCTATTCCATTATCAATTAAAAATTTAGCATATTCTATCAAGCCTAATCCATAGCCATTGCCTTTTATTACTGCTATTATTTTGACATTATTATTATTTGGATTTATAAACTCTTTTATTCTTTTTATGTTATGTCTTAAATCATTTTTTTCTATAACTAAAGCTTTCAAAGTTTTCTCCTTTAAATTTTACTTCTTTTTAAATTTTGTTTTTAGTCCTCTTAAATTTCTAAAGGCCTTTTCTGAGAATTTATACAAATTATATTTTACTTTTTTGAACGGAATGTAAATTTCTCCTATAAATTCTGTGAATTCTGCTCCAAAACCTTTTTTAAATCTGTATAAACCGTATTGTGGATGGTTTTCATCTACAACTCCTGAGACTCCTCTTAAATCATAGATGTCTGACTTTCGTGCTATTGCAAGTTTAATCATTTCCCATTGTAATAAATAATTTGGCATTAAGTTTCTATGTTCATTACTACTTGCTCCATATAAATACCAAGTTTTGTTTCCATACATTATTGGAATAACTCCTGATATTGGCTTGTCCTCATAATATGCCATAAGTAATTTCATGTGGTCTGGTGCTAAATTATCATACATTTTTTCAAAATATTCTAATGAACGAATAATAAAGCCATCTCTTGCTCCTGTTTCTACCATTATTTTATGAAAATCTTTTAGGTCTTCTTTAGTTCCTTCTTTTATTGTTACACCTTTTTTGATTGCTAGACGTATATTATACCTCGTTTTTTGATGGAACCTAGCAAATATTTCGTCTTCTGTTTTTCCTTTTATATTTAGCCTAAATACATATCTTGGTTGTATTTCTTCCCTAAAGTTTTTGGCATCATCTTTTATTTTATAACCTATTTTTTCTACTATTTTTCTAAATTCTTCGTCTTTGCTTTCTATGTCTGGTTCTATTTTTAATACTATTGCTTTATATTTTTTTGCAAGCTCTCTTGCTCCATCTGTTAGCTCTTTTAATACTTTTTCATCATGTATATCACAAACTGGTCCTCTTGATGAATACATAATATTTCCGAATATAGGAATTTTTCTAATTAAGATGCTTAAAGATCCTATTATTTTTCCTTGCTCATCTTCTGCTAAAACTATCTCATTTTTCCAGTTAGATTTAACTTTTGCCCATCTTGTTGATTGCTGGAAATTGCATCTTTCATGCGATTGCAAAAAGTCTTCATATTCTTGTTTTGATTTTTCATCTGTTACAAATCTCATTATTTATCTCCTATCTTTTTCTTTCGTGGTTAGTATATCACATTTTTGTTTAATTGTATACTATTATGTGAAAGTTTAAGCAAAAAAAGAAACCTCTTTCGATGTTTCTTTTTGTCGTTTGGTTTTATTGTCGTCATACTGTTCCACAAATGTAATTGGTGGAGGTGAGGAGAGTCGAACTCCTGTCCATAATACTTTCCACACAAACTTCTCCGAGTGCAGTTTGTTATTTAAATTCGTTTATACTACGCAAACAAACATGCTTAATATAAATATAGCTTTTAAATACCCTCTATTTCCAAAGCAAAAATAGATTTGTTTCCCACTAAATCGGCGCCTATGCTAAATATGTGGGAATATTTAGCTAGACGTTGCTGCAACTTAGGCAGCAAATGCTAATTCTGTATTATCAGCGTTTATTTTTATTTCTCGTTTTTTAAGTGGCCAACGAGTCCACTACTCGCTATCTGTGTTTCTGGTATAATGTCGAAACCATTACACCCCCATATACTATTTATTATACTATATTTTATACTATTTCGCAATAACTTTTAATGGAAAGAGATAAAATAAAAAAGCAGAAGTAAACTGCAATTTACTTCCACTTTCGACTATCAAATTTATTTACAATCATACCAATTATCAGCCTCTGATATTTCAGCAATTAGAGGTACTTTTAATTTAATTGCACTTTCCATACAAGTTTTCAAAAGCTCTTTAACTTCTTCTTTTTCTTCATTTACCGCTTCTATCATCATTTCATCATGAACTTGCAAAACTATTTTAGACTTTAAATTTCTTTTCTTTAACTCTCTGTAAACATTAATCATGGCTATTTTCATAATATCTGCTGCTGTTCCTTGTATAGGTGTATTCATAGCTGCTCTTGAGCCAAATTGTCTAACCATATAATTATTTGATTTTAGTTCTGGAATATATCTTCTTCTGTTAAATAAAGTTTCTACATAACCTTGCTCTTTTGCAATATTAGTTATATTTTCCATAAAATTTTTTATTCCAGAATATTCTGATAAGTATTGATCTATATAAACTTTAGCCTTTTTTCTTGATATGCTAAGTTGTTCTCCTAACCCGAAATCGCTAATTCCATATACTATTCCAAAGTTAACTGCTTTTGCTTCACTTCTTTGCTGTTTTGTAACTTCGCTTATTGGAATTCCAAATACCTTTGATGCTGCTTGTTTGTGTATATCTTCATTATTGTTAAAAGCTTGTATCATATGCTTGTCCTCTGAAATGTGTGCCAATACTCTAAGCTCTACTTGCGAATAATCTGCATCAATATAAATTTTTCCATCTGTTGGTTTAAATACTTTTCTTAATCTTTTCCCTAATTCCATTCTAGTAGGTATATTTTGAAGGTTTGGATCTGTTGAACTTATTCTTCCTGTTGCAGTTATAGTTTGATGGAAAAATGAATGTATTCTTTTTGTTTTAGGATTTATAAATGGTCTTAACCCTTCTACATAAGTTGAATTAAGCTTCATTACTTGTCTATATTCTAAGATTTTTTCTATTATTGGATGTTCTTCTCGTAATTTTTCTAAAACATCTACATCTGTTGAATAACCACTTTTATTTTTCTTTATTACTGGCAACTTTAATTTTTCGAATAATATTTCTCCTAATTGCTTAGTAGAATTAATATTAAATTGTTCTCCTGAAAGTTCATATATTTCACTTGTTAGACTATCTAATTTATTCTTAATTTCTTTTCCATACTCATCTAATTCAGATACATCTAAATACATACCATTCCATTGCATATCTGATAAAACTTCAACCGTTGGCATGTCTATCTCTTTAAACAATTTTAGTGCATTTATTTTTTCTAATTTTTGAATTAATATTTTTTTTAATTTACTAATTCCATATGCATAAAAACACACTTTATATTTTTCTACATTTTGTTCTTCACTTTGCTCTCCAAATAGTGTCATTTGCCCAACATTTTCATCTTTTATATTATTTTGTTTTAAATATTCGTCTAAATCTAAATTTAAGTATTCTTCTATTATATCTCTAATCTTATATTTTCCACTAGTTGGGTTTAATATATATGCTGCTACCATTGAATCAAATTCCAAATTTTGAATTGTTATTCCTTCTTGTTTTAAAATAATATAATCTTCTGTTAAATTATGACCATATTTTTTCACTTGCTCATTCTCAAAAATTTGCTTTAAGAACTCATTAGTTGGGTTTTGTATATAATGTACATTTCCATCATTACATATTGCTATTGCTTTTATCTTTTTCTTTATTATTTTATCTTGATTTAAGTCCTCATCAAGCTCTAAATAATAAACTATTTCTTGCAATTTTTTTATGCTTTCTTCATTTCCATCAATTATTTCAAATGAATTACTTGTATTTTCTTGCCTCAAATCTTTAGCTTGTGTGCCACTTTCTTCATTAAGATCAAATCTATCTATATATTTTCTAAAATTTAAGTTTTTAAAAATTTCTAATACTTTTGCTCTGTCCCATTCTTCTACTTTTAAAGTCTCTAAATTATCGTCTAATGGAACATTTACATTTATAGTACCAAGTGTTTTTGATAAATAAGCTAATTCTTTGTTTTGAGTAATAGCCTCTTTTTGCTTTCCTTTTAAATCATCCTCATTTTGTTCTATTTTTTTATATAAATTGTCTATACTTCCATATTTTTGAATTAGACTTAAAGCTGTTTTTTCTCCTATGCCTGGTACACCTGGAATATTGTCTGATGCATCTCCTTGCAAGGCTTTAACTTCAATTAACTGTTTTGGCTCTAAACCATATATTTCTTGCACCTTTTTCCTATCAAAATCTTCTTCCTCCGTCTTTCCCATTTTCGTTCTAGGAATTCTGATTATAATATTATCACTTGCAAGCTGAAAAGTATCTCTGTCTCCTGATAAAATAGTTACAGATAAGCCCTGTGATTCGCCATATTTTGCAATTGTTCCTAATATATCGTCTCCCTCATAACCTTGTTTTTCAATTACATCTATATTCATGGCATGCAAAACTTCTTTTATAATTGGCATTTGTTCTGCAAGCTCATTTGGCATTCCTTTTCTATTTGCCTTGTAACCTTCATATAATTCATGTCTTGCTGTTGGGCCTTTTAAGTCAAATGCAACTGCCATATATTCTGGTTTTAAATCTTCTAATATTTTGAACATTATTGCTAAAAAGCCATATATCGCATTAGTATATTTTCCATCTTTTGAGGTTAGCATTTTACTTCCCATTATTCCATAAAACGCTCTGTTCATTATGCTATTACCATCAATTAAAACTAGTTTTTTCAATTTTGTTTCCCCCTTTTGGTTAAACACATTGTACTATAAAAAGCATAAAAAAACAACCCCGCCTTAGCCGTCAGCTGTCCGAATTTTTAAGGACCTGTTCCTAAAAACAGGGTGGATACCTACCTAAATACTCATGGGCTTCTTACTATATACTGTAAGCATGCACGCCATATTTAGAGTTCGGTTCCCTTCCTTCGCGTGTTGGTTCTAAAAATTCTGTCTATACGCACTATGCAGGGATTGTTTTTCTATATTTATTAATTATTTACTTTGTATAATTATATTAGCATATATTTTTATAGTTTTCAAATCTTCTTTTTCTTATTAAGATAATTTAAATTGTGTATAAATTGCTTTATCTTACTTTTTCATTATTATTCTTGCTTAAAATCACTTTTTAAAAACTTGACATTTATTAATAAAAATGCATATAATTTAAGTTAGAATATTTAAAATTATAAATATGTTTTTAATGTCTCAACACTATCTTCTTGCATTTTTACGAAGTCGCTTAATAGTGTTTTTATTTTTGGATCCACATCTGGGTTTTGGTTTAATAATCTTCTTCCTTCTATTATTCCCATATTTGTTCCTTGCATTAATAATTCAGAAATTTTTGAATTACTTTTGTCATTCATGGTACTCATTTGAATTCCATACCATGTCATCATTTTATTCATTGCATTTGTCTCATGAGGCTCCTTTTCCATTGTGTAATTTTCATATAAATTGTTTGCTCTTCTTGAAATGTCTTTATACTTGTTGTATTCAAGGTCTAATGTCTTTTTAAATTCATCGTCTTGTACTTTTGGTACTATATAATTTATAGCATCCATTCCCATTGTTGCTCCTTTATTAACCTCATCTAATACATTCATATCTTGATTTTGCATATAAATAACCACCTTTCTTTTTATTAGCATAAACTTTTTTCGTAAATTTATTCATGAAAGATGGCTAAGTTTTTATCTTATAAAATTTGTTTTTACTTTATTTTCTAGCTCTGGTTTTGGTATATTGTTTTCTTTTGCACTTTCTATACATTTTATTAGATATGCCATATTTTCTCCTAAGTTTCGCATAGTTTCCAAGCCTTCTAAGTCTTGTTTTGCTTCTTCTGCATTATTTCCATGTATTTGATTCCAATAACTTGAACCAACTACATACATATTGCTCATTAACGCATATTTATTAATTTGATCAAATGTAGCTGTTGCTCCACCTCTTCTACAGCTTACAACTCCTGCAAAAGCTTTTCCGGCAAATAATTTTCCTCTGCCATAAAAACATCTATCTAAAAATGATGTTAAAGCTCCACTTGCACTTGCAAAATGTACTGGAGTTCCAAATACAAAGCCGTCTGCTGTTTCTGCCTCATCTAAAAATTCGTTTACTACATCTCCTATAAAACATCTATTATTTGTTTTTATACAATGATTGCATGCTATACATCCTGATATATGCTTAGTTCCTAGCCATATTGTTTTTGTTTCTATTTTGTGCTTATTTAAAATGCTTTCAATTTCTTTTAAAGCCAAATATGTACAGCCCTCTTTATGTGGGCTACCATTTACTAATAATACTTTAATAATAATTCCTCCTTTTTAAGTGCTATTACACAACATATAATAAAATACATAAAAAATGTAACATACTGCCTAATACACAAGCAATATGGAAAATAGAATGCATCCATTTTTTCTTCTTTCCTAAGCCATACAAAATTGCGCCTAAAGTATATACTATTCCTCCTGCCAATAATAAAGTAAAGCCTGGCATAGTTAATAATTCAGGTAATATTGCACCTTTTATAATTATGCACCATCCCATTGCTAAATAGCATATCATTGAAAATATTTTATATCTTTTTAAATCTATAGAATTTAAAACAACCCCTATTACAGCTAAGCCCCAGATTACTCCAAATATTGTCCAACCAAGAGCTACATTATATTCTCTTAATGTGCATAGAGCAAAAGGTGTATATGAACCTGCAATTAATAAAAATATTGAGCAGTGATCAATTATTTGAAATACTTTTTTAGCCTTAAGCTTTTCGTTTAAACCATGATAAATACTAGACATTGTATATAATACTATTAATGTTGTACCAAAAATTGCACTTGATATTACTCCATATACATTATGATGAACTGCCGCAAATATTACACATAATACTAATGCAACTAACCCACAACCTGCTCCAACTATATGTGATACCATGTTAAATATTTCTTCCCCTTTTGTATATGTTGGTAATATTCTATCACTTAATTTTATTCTTTGCATTTTTTAGTTACCTCTTTCTCAATAAAATGATATTTGCATTATATCAAATTTTTTTGATTTTTAAAATATTTATTTATTAAATTTTTATAAAATAAAAATAGACATTCATAACCTTTATTGTTAATGATAATGTCTATTTTATATATTTATTTACTTTGATTTAACATCCATAATTTTTTACCATAATTTAAGATATATTCATCCATTAAACTAGAAGTCGCATAATCTCCTGCTGTATCAGCTGTTTCTTTAATTTTATTTATGTCCTGAAATAAAGTTGCATAATCTGAAAGTAATGCTTGGTAAACAGTATTTCTATCTACCTTTTGATTTTCCGCTTCTATAATTTTTGTGTTTTGTATATAATCTCTTAATGTTCCTAAAGGTTGAGCACCATTTATTAAAATATGCTCTGCTATTTCGTCTATTTCTTTTGCTACACAGTCATAATATTCCTCTAATTTTTGATGCATTACAAAAAAGCTTTCTCCTTGTATATTCCAATGATAATTTTGTAGCTTTCTAAAAAATACATTTAAGTCACATAAAAATTGATTTAAACTTTTATTAACCTCTTCCATTTAAACCTCCTATAAATTTTAAAAGAATTGCATATTTTTATGCCTTTCTTTTCCTATTTTATAAATATTATTGTACGTTTTTATATTTTTATTCACTCTATTTTTTTGTTTTCATATTTTATTGTAAGGAGGTTCATATGAATAAAAGATTAATTTTAATAGTTTTCTTGTTTTTATCTTGCATATTTGTTTCATCTTTTGCAAAAGTTTTAGCATTTCCGCCTTCCTCAAATGAATTATTGGATGGCATAGATGTAAGCGAATGGCAAGGAAATATCGACTTTACACAAGTTAAATCTTCTGGAATTGATATAGTATATATTAAATCCAGTGAAGGAGATGGTTACATAGACCCGTATTTTAGGGCTAATTACAATTTAGCTAAAGAAAATGGGTTAAAAATTGGGTTTTATCATTTTTTAACAGCTAGAACTGTGGAAGATGCAGTAACCCAAGCAGATTTTTTTGCCTCGGTCGTAAATAATCTTGATGTAGATTGTAGATTAGCAATGGACTTTGAGGTTTTCGGCGATTTAAATGTTAGCGAAATAAATGCTATTTCTACTGCTTTTTTATCTAGACTTCAAAATATTACTAAAAAAGAAGTTGTAATTTATAGTGATGCATTTAATGCACGTAATACTTTTGATAAAACGCTTGCAAATACCTATCCCGTTTGGGTTGCAGATTATGGCGTAGATGAACCAGAAAATGGAAATTGGACCACTTGGATTGGCTTCCAATACACAAACCAAGGGAGAATTTCAGGAATTTCTGATTTTGTTGACAGAGATTATTTTACTCCAGACATATTTTTATCTGATAATACTACAATAAATGTTCCAAATTCTCCTACACCATCAGTTAATACAGAATATGTTATTGTTAAACACCGGAGATACTTTAAGTCAAATTGCTTTAAAATATCATACTTCTTATGAATATTTGGCTCAAATAAATGGAATTAGTAATCCTAATTTGATTTTTGTTGGTCAAAAAATATATATTCCATCATTAGAAAGCAATGAGCTTCATGATACTAGCCATAACTTATATATCGTGCAATGTGGTAATACATTAACTCAAATTAGTAATTTATTTGATGTCTCGATTGATGAAATTGTTACTTTGAATAATATTCAAAATCCTAATTTGATTTTTGCTGGATCTACTTTAAGAATTCCAACTATAAATTGATAAATATAGGAGGGCATCCTAAAATAGAAGCCCTCCTTTTTATGTGTTAAATTACTTATATTAGCTTTTGTCTTAACTTTTCTAAAGCCATCCTTCTTGCGCTTATTTCATTTTTTTCTTCTTGAGAAATTTGCGCCAAAGTTTTTCCATTTTCAAGTTCAAAGATTTCATCAAATCCAAAGCCATTTTCTCCTCTAACTTCCTCTGCTACAAAGCCATCTATATAAGCTGACTCGCAAATAGTTTGTTTTCCATTTGACAGAGCTATAGCTGTTGTAAATCTTATTTTTCTTCTTTGTTTCTCTACTCCTTTTAATTTTTCGATTATAGCAAGGTTTCTTTCTCTATCTGTTCCTTTAAGCCATCTTTTTGTATTCACTCCTGGAAAACCATTTAAATATTCTATTTCTATTCCAGAATCATCAGCTATGCACATTTTTCCACCAGTTGCTTTTGCAAACTCTTCTGCCTTTTTTATTGCGTTTTTCTCAAATGTATCTTGGTCTTCTTCTACATCTATTTGCACTCCTAATTCTGCCATAGAAATAATTTTATATTCTTGCAAAATTTCTTGTGCTTCTTTTATTTTGCCTTTATTTGATGAAGCGATAACTATTTCTTTCATATGCTTCTCCCTTCTAACCTTATAAATTTAATGTATTAATTTTATGCATTAGAAGCTAATTGTCTTTTCTTCAAGAAAGACCTTGTTAATGGTGTTAATACATTTGCAGGAAGTTGTTGATTTTTTAAGTCTCTTCTAAATTTTAAAGCATCATTTTTATTATCAAACTTTAATAAAACAACTTTGCCATATATAGAATCGAAACCATAATTATTAATATCAAATTGCTTATGATGATTCTTGCATAGCCATACACCATTATCTCCCGAATTGGCTAAATAATATTTTTTATAGAATAGCTCTCCAGCATATTCACTACTAGACTCAATAGTTTGTTGTAAATTATTTTTCTTTATAAAATCATTTACATCTTTTAATGTGCTATTTTTTATTTGATTAATTTCCCATAAATGTGCTGCATCTAAAAGCCTTGCATTATCTTCACCACAAATTGCACATTCTGTAGGTATTCCCTTTTTACGAATATTGTTTCTAAATAGTGTTTGATTTCTTATTTCATTTGCTTCTTTATATCTAAGGTAAGTATTTTCGGCTTTTACTTTTTCATTCATGAAATCTTCTGTTGTAGTATATTCAATGTTCAAATCTGCTAAATTAAAAATTTCTTTTACAGGGGCAGATAATTTTTCCGAAACTTTCTTTTCTTCTGAAACGAAATCAAAATATTGTTTACCCAACTTAAATTCTATTTTTGTGTTCTCTTTATCAGCTAATACTTTTAGGCACCAACATTTTAAAAGGCTATCATATTGCTGTGCAGAAAGTGTTTTGAATGTATATGTATATTTTTCGGTCATAAAACTTACATTTCCGTCTTCATCAGTTTCTTCTACTTCATCACATTGTAGAAATGAAGGTTCATTTCCTTTATTTTTCTTAGATATGTATGCTATATCTCTTAAATATTTATTCAATGAAGCAAATTGTAAATGATTATGATTTATCCTACTGTTACATTGTTGTTCATACTCTGAAAAATTAACGTTGCCAATATTTAATACTTTAAACCCTATTGTTTCCAATTCTCTATAAGATAAGCAGTTATATAAATTATTATGATAATTTACTTGTCTTTTTGTATCCAAAAGATAAAAATTCAAATCTGCTGTTTCTTTATGTTCAAAATAATATTTAAATATTTGGTTTATTCCTTGTTTTAAATACGTATTAGCATGATAATTATCTTTTCCATACACAGAATGGTTTTTATTAGATTCTCCACTAGCAAATTCATATTCTCTATCTTCGTCATAATTTGTATTACTTACTCCTACTATATGTTTAAGCACATCATCTTCAAAAATTCTAATTATTCTTCCTTTGTAAATTGAATCATCTGTAACCCTTCTTTGTGACTGAATATTTTTAGTACCTTGTTCAGATGTATCTTCTATCTCTATAATTACATCATTCAAATTATAGTTTTCCCCATATAACAACTTTAAAATATCATTGCATATTGGTTCATAAGTTCTTTGATAACAACTATAAATTACTACTTTAATTTGCATAATATCACTTCCTAATAATTTATTACTATTATTTCACTTCTATCTGTTCTATTTCTTTTTGTTGTTTTAGAATCTTTAATTACTTTAAATTTATTCTTTTCAATCCAAGCTTCTAATTTTTTATTACTACTTTTTGTATGTTCAGAATAATTAGACAACATGAAATATGCTCCCTTTTTATGAATGTGCTCCATAAATAGATAAAGTTTTTCTTCATGTTCTTCAGTCCAACCCTCAAATCCCCTTTTTCCGTCTTGATATACGCCATCATTTCCTAAATAAGGTGGATCCAGATAAACAAAATCGCCTTTGTTTATATATCGTTTATATTTTTCAAAAGAGCCACAATTAAATTTTATATTTTTTTCATTGCAAACTAGATAAAATGAAATTAACTTTTCATACATTTCATCGTTAAATCCAGAATTTCCACAAGGATTGTTGAACTCTAATTTTGAGTTAAACCTTACTTGGTGTTCAAAACCAAAACATATTAGTAAATATAAAAGCAAGGAACTTTTATTTTTATTATAACTTTCTCTTAGCTTACAATATGCTTCCTTATTTCCCTTTTTTAGCCTAAAAAGCTTTATATACTTTTGAATATTTTGATATGTTTCAATAGGATTGGTGCTAGATAAATATTTTAATAGCTCCACAACATATTTATTTACATCGTTATATATTATCTTTGGTGCCTGAATATTAATACCAACTGTTGAGCCTCCTCCAAATAAATCATAACAATTGTTATAATTATGTGGTAAATTTTGTAAAATCAAGTCTAAAGCATTAAACTTACCTCCAATATAATTTAAAGGAGATATATATTTTGGGCAGTCATTTTTTTCGATAAAAAACAAATATTCATAATGATTTTTATCTTTAGTGTTGTCCTTTATTTCTCTATTAACAGCTCTTGTTGATTTATATTTTACAAAATTTATCTTTTTTAAGACAAAAGTTTCTGGTTTACCATATCGTTTCATTACTGCTTCTATAAATTTTGGAGACATTATTCCTTTGTCTGAATAAGAAAAAACTATATATTTAAAATTGGCATTTTTTATTATTTTTGCAAACTCAACTTCAACTTCACCTTTTTTGCACCAATTAGACAATCTGTCATTATTCCTATGTGCTCCTACTCCATGAGTTTCTGGATTATCATTTCTTACTATAGTTTCTAATACATGATACTGTGAATTATATTGTGTAGGTGTATATGGAGGATCCAAGTAAAGTATATCACCCTTAATATGCTTTATTAAGTTATTTGCATCTTCACAATATATTTCATTTTCATATTTAGTTTTACTTACTTCTATTGGAGTAAAATTCATCTTTTTAACTGCTCTAGGATCCCATTTTTTTAGATAAGCACTATATACTCCTGCTACATTAGAAATTTTGCTAATTGACTCTAATAAACACATAAGTAAATATGATTTTTCTTCTGGCGAAATTTTTTTGCTTTTTTCCCATTCTTCAATTGTATTTCTTATGAAATCAATATATTTAGCATTATCATCACTAAAATATTGTCTTCCTCCATTTGGAGAAAATGTATTATAGCAAAAGCCATCTAAATAACCTGAGTAATCACATTTTTCGAAGTATTCAAATGGATCAAAACCTAAATCTTTAAATTTTGCTTTATGTCCTAAAAGTATACCTTTTGAATATTCATATGAAAAATCTAATATATCATTTGCAATAATTTTATAAAACCCATTATAATGGCCTCCCACAGTTGAAGTTCCAGAAAATATATCGCAAAAAATCAATCCTTTTGTTTTTAGCCCTTTTTTCTCTAATAACTCGTCTATTTCATCTAATAATTTTGCTTTATTACCTATATATCTCACAATAGCACCTTCCAATAATTTTCAGTCTATTTATATATTACTTATATTACAACATTTTAAATCTTTTTTATCATATCATAAAAGTTTTTTTTTAACAATATGAGAAATAAATTTAGCTATATTATTTTGTCACACTTTTTTGAAAAATTTATACTTTGAGTACTATGTACTTATATAAAATTTTACAAAAGACTCTTTATATTTTAACTTTTGTGTTATATCATTTGAATCTTTCTCTTTCAATATTTTATTTTGTATTTATGCGTGACATATATTCTATTCACAGTGTTATTACTGAATATCATTATAGCCTATTTTACTATGAATTTCCTTATGGCAATTCGAACAGACTAAAATGCACTTTAATGCCTCTTTTTTATATTCTTTCCATGAAATTGTATTTCCAGAACCTAATTTAAATTCTTTTTCTTTTGGATTTTCATGATGGAACTCTAAAGCATCTATACACCTATTATATCCACATATACTGCATTGTCCTCCCATTAATTTTATAGCTTGCAATTTCATGCTTCTTCTTAAAATCGTTTTTTGATGCTTTCTAGTTTGATTATCCGTCCTAGTTGATTCTCCACTACAATTATAACAATATATTCTGGATGAACTATTTGTATCAAATTTATTATTACATATTTCACAAGTTTTTTGCATCATCTTCACATCCCTTTTTTATTATATATGAATTCAATAAGAAAAAATAGCGAACAAGCAAAAAAATAACAGATAAGCTTGAAGCAAATCTGCTATTCTTTTATGGCTCCTCTTGTTGGACTCGAACCAACGACCTATCGGTTACTGCACTACATTAACTTTCGTTAACATTATAAATATAATTTGTAGTCTGGACTTTCTCTTTACCATATCATTGACTTAGGTAGGTGGTGTAAAGTCTCTACACATAGCTTTCGCCTTGCTCGGTATTATCGTGTATTTCTACTTACGAACTTCACCGATTTAGCCACCTTTTCATCTATAAGTTTCCTTATAGAGCTGCTAACTTCTTAGTCTTACGACTTGCTCGACAGCCGAGCGCTCTACCAACTGAGCTAAAGAGGAATATATAAATCTAGCAACACCTATCTTCCCAACAAGGTAACTCGCAAGTATTTTCGGCACTATTTGGCTTGACTTCTGTGTTCGGAATGGGAACAGGTATTACCCAAGTAGTAATCGTCACTAGAAAATTATTAACTATTTGATATTTGGTATTATAATATATAATTTTATTTTTTGCAATATCTTTTAGATATTTTTTACAAAGTTGTATATTTTATACATTATAAATGTTAAGTACACTGAAAAATACATAGATGAAATATTTTTTAGGATTCTAAGATTATTTTATTTAAATTAAGCCCTCGATT
>CANQCG010000006.1 GCA_947589645.1 uncultured Clostridia bacterium | reverse complement strand
ATAGATGGAACAAAAGCAGAAGTAACACAAACAACTATGAGAAAAACAATATCACTTCCAAACAATAAAGCATTCACGGAAGAAAACGGAACAAGGAAGCTTACATTAACATTAAAGTGGGACAATACAGATGAAAGTCTTAATGAAATAGATACACAAATAGGACAAGCAGGAGAAACACTTACAATACCAGTAAAATTAACAATACAACAACATATAGAAAGTTACATAGGAAATGCAATAAATGCAGATAAATATGGCGATGAAGTTATGGGTTATGAATGTAGCAACCCAGAAGCACAAAAAGAAGCAGGAGCATGGAGACTATTTTATCAAAATAAACATTATACATATTTAATATCAGATAACCAGATTCCTATAAGCGATACACTAGAAAATTTATATATATCAGCAGGTTATGCTGATAACACAGGAGCAGATGTAAGTGATGTAGGAAAAGGGTTAAACCCAATGCTTAAAGATGAGGGAGGTTTTACATCAAGCAATACAAATAGAAATATAAAAGCAGTAGGTTATTTAACAGATTCAAAGCAATGGTCAAAATATGGAAATAATGATACAATATTTGCAATAGGAGGACCATCAATAGAACTGTTTGCAAAATCATTTAATGAGGCAGGCAAAGTAGCTAAAGATGGAAGAAAAGAAATCAACATTGTCGTCAATTCACTTGGTTATGGGTATAGCGGATGGGGGCATGATGATTTTGAGACGAGCCAAAATCACGGCATTTATAGAAGAGAAATGTGGCTTGTTTCCCCATCACGTGATAGTAAAGATTTAATTAGCACAGTAAGCTTCACTGTTGGGAGTATTCAAGCAAACTGGGTCTATGGTCGAAAAACTACTGGTAATTGCCCAATTGTCTGCATCAAAACTTCAGTATTCCAAGAAAAATATGAAAAAACTTTAGCGGACGAATAGAAAATTAAAATACAATAATTATATAACAATTTATAAAAATAATTTACATAAGCAAGTAATTGTGTTTACAATGACTTGCTTTTTTGATATACTATCGGTAGTTTAGTAAAAAGGAGAGAAATATATGTTACACAAAATGAAATTAAATGAAAGTCCATTTGAAAGAATAAAAAATGGAACTAAAACAATAGAATTTAGGTTATTTGATGAAAAAAGACAACAAATAAAAGTAGGAGACCAAATAGAATTTTCAAAATTGCCTGATTTACAAGAAAAATTGTTAGTTGATGTTGTCGAATTATATAGAGAAACAACATTTGAAAATTTATTTAGAAAATTATATGCTGATGAAGAAGAAGTAAAAAGCAAAGTCAAAGCTATGTATGAAATTTATTCACCAGAAAACGAGGAAAAATACGGAGTTATAGGAATAAAAATTTCATTAAGTAGTCATAGCTTTACAAACGTACAATAAAGAAAAAAGTTTATTTAAAAAATGAATATTAGAATAAAAATATGGAGGAAATAAATTATGCAATACTTTAAAAAATTAATGGGAGATAGAATATATTTATCTCCAAAAGATGTATCAGATGAAGAAATACAAAAGTTTACTGAATGGATGAATGATTTTCAAGTAACAGATTATACTGGCAAAAGTGCACAGATAATAACATTAAGTGGAGAAAGACAGTTCCTTGAGAATATGTCCAAAAATAGAGAAAATAGAAGTTTTAATATTATTGAAATTAGCAACGATAAATTAATTGGAACAATAGGCTTAGAACATTTTGATTGGATCGCAAGAAGTGCTGTACTTGGAATATTCATAGGAGATGAAGATTATAGAAACAATGCATATGGTGCAGAAGCTATAAAACTATTATTAGAATATGGCTTTAAATATTTGAATCTACATAGTATAAGATTAGACCTTATTGCTGTAAATGAAAGGGCACATAAATGTTATTTAAAATGTGGCTTTAAAGATACAGGAAAAAGTAGAGAAGCAATATTTTTAAATGGCAAGTATTACGATAAATTGCATATGGACATGCTGGAAAATGAATTTGATGGAGATTATATTAGAAACAAAAATATTAAATAATAAAAATAGGAGAACTTTTAATGGAAAAAAGAGATTTATATGATGAAGAAAGAAATCTTACAGGAGAAACTATATTAAAAGGAGATGAAATTCCTAGAGGACACCCAAAATCTGGTGAAAGTAGTCTACATGGAACAAGATAAATTTATGAAAAATCATTTTGGCGAATTCGAAATTTTATTAGAATGGTTAAATAAAAATTAAATACAAAATTTAATTATATAATATTAGCAAAATGTTTATTATAATATTACATATGTAAAAATATGCACATTTAATATAGTAATGAAAATGAAATTATGGTATAATAATAAAAAGTTTTATTTACAATAAAAGAGGAGGAATTAAAAAATGAAAGAATTGGCATTACAAGTTATTCAAAATTTACCTGATAATGTTCCAGATGAACAAATTGCAGAAGCATTGCTTTTAATTGGTAGCATTATGAAAGGTTATAAACAAGCAGAAGATGGAACAAGTATAACAACAGAACAATTATTAAAGGAGATAGCAAAATGGTAATTAAATGGACACCGTTAGCAATACAACAATTACAAAATTTTAGTAAAATATCAAAAGCAGAAACTCATAATATAAAAAAATATATTACTGAATTAGTTACTTTTGCAAACAATTTATTATCAAATAACGAATTAGGAAAAGTGATGTTTATTTTAAATAATATTAAATTCAGGCAACTTCTTTATAAAAAGCATAGAATTGTTTATTATGTAAAGAAAGACGAGATACAAATTGTTTCAGTTATTCATACATCGCAAAATTTAGAAAGGGCAATAGCAATATTAGAAAAGTTTTATAAGTAGAAAAACAAATTACATAGGTAAGTGATTATTTACAATCACTTGCTTTTTTGTTATACTTTCATTAGATATAATATAATTTGTGAAGGAGGAAATATAGCAAAACATGGCAAATATTATTGACTATGTCAAATGGAGAGGCGATTTTAGTTTAACAGAATCAGAATTTAATGAAATAGACAGTTTAATATTAAATAGATTTTCGTATTTTCCATTAGACAGTATAATGAAAGAAAAAGAAATAATATCAATAAAAGAACTAAGTGATAGGTTTGAAAAAGCAAACAAAGAAGAATTAGAAATATTATGGAAAGATGATGAAGAGCTTTTCATAGAGATGGGAAAGAGTAAAAGATTTGGAGAAATAATAGCTTTAGAAAATATAAATAAAATAGAAATTGCAATCGAAGAACAATTTTCTGTAGTTACATTAATTTTGCCAGATGATACAATTTATGTATCATTTAGAGGAACTGATAATACGTTAATTGGGTGGAAAGAAGATTTTAATATGAGTTTCAAAAGTCATATGGAATCGCAAATAGATGCAAAAGAGTATTTAGAAAATATAGCACAAAAATATCCTAACAAGAAATTAAGATTAGGTGGACATTCTAAAGGCGGAAATCTAGCTGTATATGCTTCTATATTTGCAAATTCTGAAGTTAAAAGCAGAATTATAAATGTATATAATGATGATGGCCCTGGGTTTCACGAAGATATAATAAATACAGAAGAATACAAAAATGCAATAGAAAAGGTTATAACATATATACCTCAAGATTCAATATTTGGAATGTTATTAAATCACGAAGAAGAAGTTACTGTAGTACAAAGTATTCAAAAAGGTGTAATGGAGCATGATGTGTATTCTTGGCAAGTAATGGGAAACAATTTCGTAGTATTAAATGAAGTGACAAACGGAAGTAAATTTATTGATAAAACAATAAAAAACTGGTTAAATAGTTTAGATTTACATACAAGAGAGCAGGTAATACACATTATATTTGAAATAATTAACTCAACACAAGCTAAAACAGTAGAAGATTTAAGACTCTCATTAATAAAAAATGCAAGAATAATATTATCAGCATATAGTCACATAGAAAATGAAGATAAAAAGATGATAATGACCACAATAACTGCATTTTTCTCAATAGTAAAGGAAAATTTTAAAGAAGAATATGTAAATAACATTTTGACATCTTTTAGAAGAAAAATTGATGGAAAAAATAGCTAAGTACAATTTATATAAGGAGGAACATCTGTGATTGATTTACATATACACACCAAGTATTCTGATGGAGATAAGACAGTTAAAGAAATTTTGCAAATGAGTGAAGATAGAAAATTAAAATATATTTCTATTACAGATCACAATACATGTATCGGTTACCAAGATAAAGATTTAATTGAAAATAACATATTCACAGGCAAAATAATAAAAGGAACCGAAATATATTGTGTAATTGAAGATAAAACAATAGAACTTCTTGCATATGATTTTGATGAAAATATAATGAATCAATTTCTTAATGAATATTTCTCAGAAAAAAGAATCAAAATTCAAAGACAAATATCACATGATAAATTGCTAGATATATGTGACAAATTGGGTATTGTATATGACAAAGCTAATATTAAAATACTAGATACAAGAACTGACATTGAAAGACAAATATATAAAGAAATAACAAGTCATGACGAAAATATTGATAAACTTGGAGAACTTGCAGAATCTTTTAAAGTTTTTTATAGAAAAGGGTTAGTTAATTCTAATAGTGAATTTTATATGAATTATTCTTGTTTTACGCCTAAGTATGAAAGAGTAATAGATGCAATTCATGAAGCTGGAGGGAAAGCATTTTTAGCACATCCATTTGAATATAAAATTGAAAATATATTAGATTTTATTAACAATATACGAAAAGTAAAAGAGTTAGATGGAATCGAGTGTTTTCATCCATCAGCTGATGAAGAAAAAAGTAAAATATTAGTTGATTATTGCTCACAAAATAATCTATTTATCAGTGGTGGTAGTGATTATCATGGTAGTAAGAAACCTGGGGTAGAAATCGGAGTAGGAGAAGGAAACTTAAACATTCCGGAAAGCATAATAGGGCAATGGATTAAAAATTAATCATATTATATTAGATTAAGATTTGTATTTGGGAGGAAAATTATGAAGAAGAGTATAAAAATATTTTTAATAATTTTTGCTATCTTAATATTTGTTATAATAGCCGATACAATTCAAGCAAAAATTTTTGACAATAATCCTTTAATAAAAATACGATATAATCGCGATGGTGGAAATGTAGATTATGTTGATAAAGGAATTTTTGTATATACATATGTTTTTACTAATGGAGAAAAAGTAACAGTTTATAGGTGGGAAAAATATGCTCCACCAGTTACTGTAAAACAAGAAGAAAATAATAAAGAAAGTGATGCTAAAATGAACTTAAATATAAATGTAGTTATAGATAATAAAACATATAATGCTAAACTAGAGGAAAATGAAACAGCTCAAAGTTTTATAAATATATTACCACAAGAATATAATATGAACGAATTAAACGGAAACGAAAAGTATATATATTTAGACAATATATTGCCTACTAATTCTTATAAGCCAGAGCACATTGAAAAAGGGGATATAATGTTATACGGAAATAATTGCTTAGTAGTATTTTACAAATCATTTGATACTTCTTACAGCTACACAAAAATAGGACATATTGAAAATTTGTCAGATTTAGGGAATAAAAACATAACTATAAAATTCGAGAAGTAATTTATATAAACATTTGAAATTTAATTATATTAACCAAATAAATAAAAAGGACAATTTATAATGAATAATAAATATGAATTTTTTATAGCTGGTAGAGCTAGAAATAAAGAAAATATATTAAACATATGTAAGTTATTTGATAAATATAATATCTCTTATTACTGCTTTTTAAAGAATGAAAATAATTGGGGATATGGTAATAAGAAACAAACACCAGAAGAAAAGCAGAAAGAATTTGAATCTTTAGAACTAAAGAGTGATGTCGTTTTAAATTTGTTTCACAATGATTTAGAAGGGGAAAAGAGTTCAAAAAATTTACTGCTTGTTTTACCTGCGGGAAAAGCAGCACATATAGAATCTGGAATTGCATATGGTTTAGGTAAAAAATGCTATGCAATTGGAGAATATGAAGCAACAGATACTTTATATAATATTTTTGAAGAAATATTTTCAAGTAAAAGTGAATTAGAAGAATTTTTAAGTAAGTATAATCAGCTTTCAAAATAGAAATTTTAAGTATGATGGAGAAAATTCAAATAAAATATTAGCAGTAGCAGATCCATTATTACTTGATAAAGAAACAGGAGTAATGAAAAATTAGTAGAAAAGTGGCTTGTTAATACAAATGATTGCAAAATACCAAGTAATTTAGTTATGAAATGTCCTATTTGTAAAGAAAATATGGATATGAATTTAAGAAAAGATGCTTACTTTGTTCAAGATGAAAATTGGTATAAGCAGAATAAAAGATATAGTGAATTTTTAGATAGAAATAAGAACAAAAATGTATTATTACTTGAATTTGGAGTAGGGTTTAATACACCTGGAATTATAAGATTTCCATTTGAGCAGATGATACTTGAAAATAAAAATTGGACTTTAGTTAGATTTAATAAAGATACAAGAAGTTTTTATAATTTAGAAGATAGATTTATAGAAATAAAAGATGATATAAATAATTTCCTATAATCATAACTATACAATACTGTTTGACAAAATACAAGCGAACAAAACCAATTTTCAAAAAATATCAATTTATAAAATTGATAACTTATTATATATAATTATTAGAAAAATTTGCATAGGAGAATAAAAATGACCATTGAAGAAGAATTATTTAGAAAAACAAAGATTGATTTTAATAAAATATCTGAATATGGTTTTAAAAAAGATAAGTCTTTGTACAAATATTCAAAAAATATTATGAATAATACTTTTAGAGTAGACATTGAAATAAATAATGATGGAATAGTTAAAGGTAAAGTTTATGATTTATCTTTTGGGGATGAATACACTAATTTTCGAATAGAAGATAGTACAGGCTCTTTTGTAGGACAAGTTAAAGATGAATTTAAAAATCTATTAAAAGATATTAGAAGTAATTGTTTTACTAGAGAAGCCTTTATATATGAGCAATCAAATAGAATAACAAAAGCAATAAAGGAAAAGTATGGAGATGAGCCAGAATTTGAATGGGAAAAGTTCCCTGGCTATGCCACCTTTAGAAATAAAGATAGTAAAAAATGGTATGGCATAATAATGAATCTTGACAAAAGTAAATTAGGTGAAAGCTCTACTGGCGAAGTAGAAATAATTGATATAAAGCTAGAGCCAAATGAAATAGAGCATTTACTAAAACAAGATGGATTTTATCCTGCATATCATATGAATAAGAAAAGTTGGATTACAATAATACTAAATAATACCATATCAGATGAAAAAATAATGAGTTTGATAGAGAAAAGTTACTCATATATGGTTATAAATAAAAATAGTGCTAAAAATGAGTGGATAGTGCCTGCAAATCCAAAATATTTTGATATAGATAAAGCATTAAAAGAAAATAATACAATAATGTGGAAGCAAAGCACAGATATTAAAATAAATGATATTGTTTATATATATGTTGGCAAGCCTTATTCATCAATTATGTATAAATTTAAAGTAATAGAAGTAAATATTCCTTATCAATATAAAGATGAAAATTTAAAAATACAAAGAGCTATGAAAATAGATTTATTAACAAGATACGAAAAAGGAAAATTGTCATTTAGTAAATTAAAAGATTTTGGAATAAATGCAATTAGAAGTCAGAGATATATGCCATTGGATTTAAGCAACTATATAAATAAAATTGAAAAATAAATTGCAAAAAGGGTATTAACCACAATAACTTAAAATAAAAACTCTCTATTTGTGTCCAGTAAAAAATAGCAATTCGCTATTTGTGGGGTGTTAATTTTTATACTTTTTTGTTATTCTTAAAGCGAGAGGAGAAAAAATTATGGATATTATTAAAATTGGAAAATTTATCGCAGAAAAAAGAAAAGAAAAAAAATTAACACAGGAGGGCTTGGCAGAAAAGCTAAACGTCACATCAAAAACAATTTCAAGATGGGAAAATGGAAACTATATGCCAGATATATCTTTGCTTAAACCATTAAGCGAAGAATTAGGTGTAACATTAAATGATTTGATTAGTGGCGAAAAAGTAGATGAAGACCATTATCAAGAAAAATTAGAAGAAAATATTATCAGTACAATAGATTATACAAACAAAAAAGTGTACGAAAAAAATAAAATAATTGCAGAAATTCTAATGATGTTTGGACTTGGACTTACTTTTACTGCATTTACTATATTTCCATCAGAAAGTAGCTGGGGATCAATTTATTCTATATTGGGACTAATTATATCTTTAATAGGTTTTTCTAAACTTAATAAGAAAAAATCATATATAAAAAGGTTATTTCTTAATTTAGGATATTTTGTGTTAGGACTAATAATATTATTAGGAATAGACTATGCAAATGTAAAATTAAATAATGTAGCACCAAGATTTTCTTACTTGATAAAAACAACTGATGATATGATTATTTATAAAGCACCATTTTGTAATGTTTATAGAATAAATAGAAATACAAAAAATGAATATTATATAGTTGATACGAAAAAATTTTATACAGAAGAAACTGTACCTGTAACTCCATTTAACAGAGATAAGTCAGGAATAGACAACATTATAAAATTCAAAAATGAATATGTAGGAAATAATAGTAATGATAGTCATTTAATAGATAGTTTGCCTCTTTCAGAATATGGATATGTGTTTGAAATAGATTCAGAAAATTTAGGATTAACTGTCGACTATCATATTACAGACTGGTATATAAATGAAAATCAATATTTAGAAAAATGTTTATTATATAATACAGTATCTATATTTTCTTTAATTGATAATGTTCAAAACATTACTTTTAATTTTAGTAGTAATTCATATAAAGTAAATAGAAAACAAGTTGAAAATCTATATCCTAATTATAATGATATAATAAGCAATGAAATAAATAAAGATAATTTTAATAAATATTTAGAAAACAAAATGACAGATAATGAATTTATAAAAAGCACTTTCAATAAAATATTTGTTAATTAAATTTACAATTTATATGAGCAAGTGAATTTACAATCACTTGCTTTTTTGTTGTGCTCCATAAATTCACATTTGAAAAATACCTCTAATAACAATTGACATAAAAAGATAAAAGTGATAAACTTAAGCCACAATGTATGTTTTTACACATTGAATAAAATAATTTAATGTAGGAGGATTAATTATGGGAAAGAATTGTCGGTTCTATGTAGATATTATGGCGATGCACGAAGAGGTTACAGGTTCATGTAATCTTGTGATAGTCAAAAAACCTGATGGAGAAACCGTGCGGTTTGTCATAGACTGCGGCTTATTCCAAGAGGTAGAATATGACGAGTTAAATTCTGTATTGCCATTTAATGCAGATAATGTTGATTTTTGTTTGGTTACGCATGTTCATGTCGACCATATTGGTAGATTACCATATATGGTTAAAAGTGGTTTTTATAAACCAATCTATGCAACCGAAACAATTTGCAAATTATTACCATTAGCTTTGAATGATAGTTTCAAAGTATTAAGTTCGGTATCAAAAAGAAAAAATGTTAAATGTTTATATTCAGAAGAAGATGTAACAAGAACATTAGAACTTTTGGAACCATGCAAGTACGATGAAACAATTCAGGTCCACGAGAATATAAAAGTGACATTTCTCAATAATGGACATCTTATTGGAGCATCACTTATTCTTGTACAGATTAGCTACCCAGGATATGAAGATATTAACTTATTGTTTACAGGAGATTATAACAATAAAAATATTTTCTTTGATGTTAATCCAATTCCACAGTGGATTTTAGACTTACCATTAACGGTAATTCAAGAATCAACTTATGGAGATATGAATTCAAATGAAATTACTAAATGTTTTCAGGATAACATTAAGAAATGTTTAAATAACGGTGGAACAGTAGTTGCATTAGTATTTTCATTGGGAAGGGCTCAAGAAATACTGTATGAATTAAGAACGATGCAGAAAAATGGCGAACTTGATCTACAAATACCAATCTATTTTGATGGAAAATTGGCAATTAGATATACTGACTTATACATTAAAGATGGCTTGGATGTTAAGGATGAAATGAGAGAATTTCTACCTGAGAATTTAACATTTGTTGATAAGTTAACTAGGAGTGCTGTATTAGCAGATACAAATAAGAAGGTAATTCTTACAACTTCTGGAATGGGAACATATGGTCCTGCACAGACATATATACCAGAATATATAGCCAGAAAAAATGCATTAATACAGTTCACAGGATATACTGCTGAAGGAACACTAGGAAGCAGGTTGAAAGGCACTGAGTTTGGCGAGGTGGTAGAAGTAGGAGGTTTGATTGCAAAGAAAATAGCAAATGTAGAATACACAACAGAGTATTCTGCACATGCGAAAGCTGACGAAATGATTGAATTTTTAAAACAATTTAACAATTTGAAATTAGTTTTAGTCAATCATGGAAAAATCAAAACCAAGAACATTTTTGCAGAAAGAATTCTTAAAGAAGTTGATACTAAAAGAGTGGGATTACTTGGAAGAGAATATTTCTTTAGAGTAGACCCTTATGGTTTAGTAAAAACTTTATCGACAAAATTTGAATAATTAATTCTGTGTATCTTCTAAGATACAAAAATGTCCTATAGTTTATAATAAACTATAGGACATTTTCAATTGCATTGTACAATATTCTTAAATAAGTAATGTAGTAAAATTATATATTAAATTTGTAAGCATGCAAATAACAATACCACAAACAGTAGGAAGGACAAATGCTAATAATACCCATTTCCATTTACCAGTTTCCTTTTTTACAGTAAGTAGAGTTGTAGTACATGGAAAATGTAAAACTGTAAATATCATAACATTAATTGCTGTTAGAATAGTCCAACCATTAGCCCTAAGAATAGTGCTTATTTCAAATGTATCAGAAATATTTATAAGTGAATTTCCTCCAAGATAGCACATAAGTATAATTGGTAAAACGATTTCATTCGCAGGAATGCCAAAAATAAAAGCAGTTAAAATATAACCATCTAATCCCATAAGTCTGGCAAAAGGATTTAAGAAATTAGCAATATGGGTAAGTAGTGATATTCCGTTAATACCAATATTTGCAAATAGCCAAATAACAAGACCTGCTGGAGCAGCAACTGCAATAGCTCTACCTAAAACAAATAATGTTCTATCAAAAATTGAACGCACCAAAATTTTACCAAATTGTGGTTTTCTATATGGAGGAAGCTCCAATACAAATGAAGAAGGAACTCCTTTTAAAATTGTTTTAGATAAAATTTTAGATATTAAAAGTGAAAGTAAAATTCCAAGTAATATAACTAGCACTACAGCCAAAGTAGAAATAATAGAGCCACTAAAACCAGAAATTCCACCAACAATAAATATACTTGCAATCGTTATAAGCAAAGGGTATCTTCCATTACAAGGCACAAAACTATTTGTAAGAATAGCAATTAATCTTTCACGAGGAGAATCAATAATTCTGCATCCTGTTACTCCACAAGCATTACAGCCAAATCCCATGCACATGGAAGCGACAATATGGTAGTTTTAGAAAGTATTGATAATGTACACTAGAGTTGAAAAATGCAAGAAATTATGATAAAATAGTTACTAGAAGCATTTTTGCTTACTATTTTATATTGCAGGAGGAAAAAATTATGCTTAATGTGTTCGGGACAGAGAAATTAAACATTCAACTTTCTGATGGGCGGATGATACTCTTGGAAGATCTTGTTATGGATTACGAAAGACTCTTGAGGGGTGAAAATTCAAAAATACAAGTTCCAGCCACATTGAGAGTTGGTGAGTGGTTTCACATTAACAGAAATGTTATTGAACAAAATAAGGAAAAAATTCTTTGTAAGTGTAATCAAGAAGGAACAGAAGGTAAAAAGCTTTGGGCTAGATTTAACAAGTCTAATAAAATTGCGAATGATAATCCTGACCAATATCCTAATTTAATCGACACATATATCTTCCAGCATAACTGGAATTGTAAAACTGAAGAGGAAATGCGAAATATGTGTAACGAAATAGGTAATGGAATGTGTGATGAAGTCATATGTGATTTAGAGTTGCAGATGAGAATTTGTAATGGAGAATCAGTTAATGATTTAATCAAAAAACCTGATAAACTTCCATGTGTAAGAGTTATAAAACTCATAAATGGAGAATCTGCATATTTTGGTGGTGGCATTGATAACAAGCGTTATGATCCACCCTCAAACATTTGCAAAAACTTTTATGTTCCTACATTTGCACACTTTCAGTTCACTCCTTATGCGTTCCGCTACGTACTTCCATAACACTGAACACTGTTTCGAGTTATTTAAACCGAAACAAATCTAAACTTAAGGGGGATAATTTCCCCTTTTTTATTATGTGTTAGAAAAATCTTAGGTTCGCTTTTTTATACAAAAATAGAGAGATTGTTGTACTAATATGAAATTTTTTTAAATAATTATATATAGGTGGAACCGATGAAAGATAAATACATTAAATTAAAAATTCAAGCTATTATTAATAAAGCATTATATAAGAAAAATGAAATAAGCAAAATTTCATATGAACAAATTTCAAAACAAATTGATAAACTTTTATTTGAAGAAATTAAAAAATAATTCTTTTAAGATTGATTTTAACCAATTTAGTCTTGAATTAATCGCATAAGCTACATTTTATTTTGTCAAAGGATGGGGGGAGATTTATTGACATTATACGAAATAAAACAAGCCCTAGCAAATGGAAAAACCATTTTTGACTTGCCATTAAAAGTTTGTTACTATGCTAGAGTTTCAACTGAAAAGGAAGAACAAATTAATTCTTTGGAAAATCAAGTTGCTTTTTTTGAAGATTATATTAAGAAAAATATAAATTGGACATATATTTGTGGTTATGTAGATGAAGGAATAACGCGGTACGACTTCAGTAAAAAGAGAAAACTTTATGAAGATGATAGAAGATGGAAAAAATAAAAAATTTGATTTAATTGTTGCAAAAGAAGTATCCAGATTTTCTCGTGATACAATAGATAGTTTGTTTTATACTAGAAAACTTTTAGAATATGATGTTTGCGTGTATTTTTTATCAGATAATATAATTACTGCATCAAATGATGGGGAATTAAGGCTAACTATTATGTCTAGTATGGCACAAGATGAAGTTCGAAAAATATCAGAAAGGACAAAGTTTGGTTTTAAAAGAGCAATAGATAAAGGAACTGTTTTAGGAACAGATAATATTTGGGGTTATAAAAAAAATAAAGGAAAATTAGTAATAGATGAAACTGAAGCTCCTTTAATTAGAACTATTTTTGATACTTATGCAAATGATACTAAAATAGGACTTAAAAAATTATCTTTGGCTCTGCAGCAAAAAGGTTATTACAATCGAAATCGGAAATGCAATTCATCCAAACACTTTAAAAAAGATAATTCAAAATCCAAAATACAAGGGTTATTACACAGGAGGACTTTCAACAGTAGTAGATTATAGAAGTAAAAAAAGAAATTTTAATGAACAGTCTAAATGGAAAATTTTTAAGGATTATGAAAAAGTACCGCCAATTATTTCTGAAGAACTATGGGAAAAGGCAAATCAAAAATTACTTGCTAGAAGTAAATCAGCAAAAATGTATCAAAAACATCAAACTATGTATCCTTTATCTAGTAAGTTATACTGTGATAAGCATAAATGCGGTTTTGTAAGAAAAATAAGACATTATAAAGATAAAGAAGATGTGACATTTTGGTACTGTTCTGACTTTCATAAAACTGGCAAAAAAAATTGCGTTCCTGCCTGTTTTAAAGAAGAAGATTTATATAACATTTTGCTATCAGTATTTAAAACTTATGAAATTTATAAAGAAGAAATTTGCGAAGAATTACTTTCTTTATATAGTAATGTTTCTAAAACTGAAGAAGAATCTATGCAAGAAACAAAATTACAAAATGAATTATATTTACTAGAAAAGAAAAAAGATAAATTATTAGATTTGGCATTAGATGACATTTTAAGCAAAAAAGATTTGAAAAACAAAACATTAACCATTGAAAAACAAATTTTGCAAACAAAGTCAAAATTAAAAGAATTAGAGGGTAAGAAAATAAAACTACAAGAGCAAACATCCAAAAGAAAAACTTTAAAGGAAAATATTTTAAAAGAATTAGAAATAACAAAAGAGAATTTAGAAAATTACATAGAGGAATTATTAGACAAAATTATTGTTATAGAAAACCATGGAGAAGTTAAAAATCAAAATATAGAACTAAAAATTATACTTGCAGGAGGTAAAATAATAAACATAGGTAAGCCTAAAACTCAGGCAAATCAGTCAAATCAGTCAAATAGTGAAAAACAAAAAGGCTGATTATAAAAAAATCCAACTTTGTCACTCCCATGCACATAGTAATCATCTGTTTACCAGAGGTAGCAGCCTTCTTAAAGAATTTATCTAAATTAAAAGCAATACGAGGTAGATATCCTAAATCTTCTAAAATAGTAAACAAAGGGAAGAAGATAGCCATAGGAGGTAGCATAACCGAAACAATCCAAGTAACAGTTTGATAAACACCTAAAATAAGCATATTTGAAATCCATTTAGGAATTCCAAAAGTAGTTGCTTTAATCAAAAGTTTTTCTTGAATAAAAGTGAAAAACTTAAATAAAACTTGTGAAGGGTAATTAGCACCTACAATTGTAATCCAGAAAATAAGAGCTAAAAATACAAGCATAATAGGGATGCCATATCGCTTAGATGTAAGTATTTTATCTATTTTTCTATCACGAGTTAGGACATTGTTTTTATTAAAAGTACATACCTCTTTAGATATGGTTTCTGCTTTTTTAATTATATTAGAAACGATTGTATCTCTAAAAGAAGAGGTATTTTTACTTGAAATTTTGTCATAACAATTTTTCTTGATAGCAATAATTTTTTCATCATTTAAATTAATATTAAAACGTTTTTGAATTGTTTTTAAAATATCACCATCATTATCAAGAATTTTAACTGCAACCCATCTATATAAGTAATCAGGCAATTCATATAAATTTTTTAAAACCATTATAATATCTTTTATTGCCTCTTCAATTATTTCGGGGTATTTCATTAAAATAGGTTTAGGCTCTATTTTTTTCATACAAACTTTATAAATTGTATCTAATAAATTTTTTAGAGTTTTCTTTTTTCTAGCAACTACACCCACAACAGGTACGCCAAGCTTTTTAGAAAGAAGCTCTAAATTGACTTCAATCCCTTTCTTTTTTGCTTCATCTAATAAATTTACGCACACAATTAAATTTTGGGTAATTTCCATTGTTTGATAAACAAGATTAAGTTGCCTTTCCAAGCATGTAGCATCAACTACAATAACTGTAACATCTGGCTTTTCAAAGCAAATAAAATCTCTTGCAATTTCTTCTTCTTCAGAATTTGAAATAATAGAATATGTACCTGGTAAATCTACAAATAACAAATTTTTATTTAAATAAGAGCAAGATCCTGAACTAGTCTCAACTGTTTTACCAGCCCAATTTCCTGTATGTTGATGCATCCCAGTAAGACTATTAAAAATTGTTGATTTTCCTACATTAGGATTTCCACCTAAAGCGATACGAAAATCATATTTATATTTTGAATTTGAATCATTTTTAAGTAATTTAGAGCCAGTTGAGGAAGCTGTAAGACCCATAAATATATCACCTCAAAATATAATATGAAAATAACAAATATATGTGAAAAACTTTAAATTTAAAAAATTTTGAAAAAATTTAAAAAAGTTATTGACAAAACAAATATTTGGTATTAAAATAGCAAGCGAACAAACATTCTAAAGTAAAAATTCTAATTAGAAAAGGAGAAACTAGTATGATAACAAATTTACACATAAAAAACATAGGAATAATCGATGATTTAGAGATTAACTTAAATAGAGGTCTAAATGTTTTAACTGGAGAAACAGGTGCAGGAAAATCACTTATAATAGGCTCATTGGACATTATATCAGGTGGAAGGTTTTCTAAAGAAATGATAAGAAAAGGTGAGGATCATTCATTTGTAGAAATCTGCTTATATATGCCAGAAGATTCAAACTCTATTGATGGCAATATAATAGTTTCAAGAGAAATCTTTTCAAATGGAAGAAACATGTGCAAAATAAATGGTAGGTTAGTAACAGTAACTGAACTAAAAGACTTTATGAAAAATTATATAGAAATTCATGGCCAAAATGATAATCAAAAAATATTAGACTCAAAAACGCACATAGAATATTTAGATAATTTTATTAGTAATAAAATTTACTCTTTAAAGCAAGAATATTTACTCGCATTTAACAAATACAAAGAAATAAAAAAAGAATTAAAGCAAAACTATGGAGACGAAAAAGAAAAGCAAAGAAAATTAGATTTATTAAAATATCAGTTAAACGAAATTAATGAAGCTAATTTAAAAGACGGAGAAGAAGAAAATTTAGACGAAAAGCGAAAGATAATGCAAAACTCAGAAAAAATAGTAGAAAACTTAAGTGTAACACAAGAAGCCTTAGGAGAAACGACAATTGACACAATAAGTTATGCTGTAAGAGCATTAGAAAAAATTGAAGGAATAGATAAAAAATATCAAAACTGTAACAACAGTTTAAAAAGCATATATTATGAATTACAAGAACTATCAAGAGATATAAGCAATTATAAAGAAGAAATAGACTTTGATGAAGAAGAAAGAAACAAAACCGAAGAAAGACTAGACTTAATATATTCTTTAAAAAGAAAATATGGAAACAACATACAAGAAATTTTAAATTATAAGGAAGAAATATCAAAAGAAATCGAAAGAATCGAAAACTTAGACGAATATAATCAAAAATTAAAACAAACTTTGCAAGAATTAAAAGAGCAGATGAATTCTTTAGCCGAATCTATACATTCAATCAGATTAGAAAACAGTAAAATATTAAGTGACAGAATAAATCAAGTCTTAAAAGATTTAGAAATGCCAAATGCAAAAATTAATATTCATGTAAATTATATAGACGAAGAATTTTTTGAAAACGGAAAAGACCAAGTAGAAATTTATATTAGAACAAATTTAGGCGAAGATGAAAAACAACTAATAAAAATTGCTTCAGGAGGAGAAATGTCAAGAATAATGCTTGCAATTAAAAAGGTATTATCTGAAGCTGATAAAACACCAGTATTAGTATTTGATGAAATAGACACAGGAATAAGCGGAAAAGCAGCAAATGCTGTAGCAGAAAAATTAAGTGATATTGGTTGCAATCATCAAGTTTTATGCATATCTCATTTAGCTTCTATTGCTGCAAAGGCAGATTTTAACTACTTTATAAGCAAAAATGTAATAGGCGAAAGAACAACTACAAATATAAAACAATTAAATGAAGAAGAAACCATAGAAGAAATTGCAAGAATATCATCAGGAGACATAAACGAAATATCTATACAATATGCCTTAAAATTAAGAGACAAAAAGGCTTCATAAATTTCTGTTTATAGTAAATTTATAAGTATAACTCGAATAGGTTGCTAAAAATTGGATAAAATACCAAAAAAGCTTAAATTAATTTAAGTAAGCAAGTAGGAGGTATTTATGAAAGATTATTTAGCAGTTGAAGACATTAAAGCTCTAGAAGTATTAGACTCAAGAGGAAACCCAACAGTACAAGTAGAGGCAATTTTAGAAGGTGGATTTTATGGAAGAGCCATAGTTCCATCAGGAGCATCAACAGGAAGCTACGAAGCAGTAGAATTGCGTGATGGAGATATGCAAAGATACTTAGGCAAAGGTGTACAAAAAGCAGTAGATAATGTAAACGAAAAAATATCTAAAAAAATTAAAAATATGAATGCTTATGAGCAAAGACGAATTGACAAAATGCTAATAGATTTAGACGGAACAGAAAACAAATCAAAATTAGGAGCAAATGCAACACTTGGAGTTTCACTTGCAGTTGCAAAAGCCGCTGCAGATTCATTAGGCTTAAGTCTATACAATTATATAGGAGGAGTAAATGCACATGAGTTACCTGTTCCTATGATGAATATTTTAAATGGTGGAAAGCATTCTGACAATAATATTAGCATACAAGAATTTATGATAATGCCAGTAGGCAATAAACCATTCAAAGAAAGATTAAGAATAGGCGTAGAGGTATATCACAATTTAAAAAAAGTATTAAAAGAAAAGGGCTTTAGCGTATCAGTCGGAGATGAGGGAGGTTTTGCACCAAACTTAGAAAGCGAAGAAAAAGCATTAGACCTAATATTAGAAGGTATTGTAAGAGCAGGTTATCAGCCAGGAAAAGACATTATGCTTGCTTTAGATATTGCAAGTACAGAAATGTATGACGAAGCTCAAAAAATAGGAAAAGATGGGTATTATTTTTGGAAAAAAGCTGAATTTAAAACTAAAGAGCAAATGATAGATTATATAGTAGATTTAACTAATAAATATCCTATAGCATCAGTAGAAGATGCTTTAGCAGAAAACGACTGGGAATCTTGGAAAACTCTAACTGAGAAAATTGGTAGTAAAATACAACTTGTTGGAGATGACTTATTTGTAACAAACACAAATAGATTACAAAGAGGAATAACAGAAAAAGTAGCAAATGCTATATTAATTAAACCAAATCAAATCGGAACTTTAACAGAAACTTTAGATACCATTGATTTAGCACATAAAAATGGCTACAAAACCATAATATCTCATAGATCTGGAGAAACTGAAGACAGAACAATTGCTGACATAGCTGTTGGAGTAAATAGCGGACAAATAAAAACAGGTGCACCTTGTAGAACAGACAGAGTTGCTAAATACAATAGATTATTAAATATCGAATCAGAGCTTGAAGATTAAATATGAATAGCAAAAGCCCTTTTCTACAATAAAGTAGTTATGGGCTTTTGTTGTAACATATCTCCAAATACAATAATTGAAATACACTTTGACAAGTTTTAGAATATATGTTATAATTTAACATATGATGTGCAATTTAGCACAAGAAGAGATTTTGTTTTAATGTATTGATGAGAAGATTTGTAATTTAAAAGTAAAAATGAACGGAGATAACACTAATGAATAAAAATTAGTCTTAAAGCTAATTTTGAGTTTAAATATTAAAAATTCAAATCTCGCTATGCGAGATTTATAATTTGTGTGTAAAATACGTTAAATAAAATTAAAAACAGAATTTGAAAGGAGAAAATAAATGCTAGAAGCAAAACAAGAGAAAAAATCAAATGAAAACAACACTACCACTGCGTTAAAAACGCGTAAAAAAAGACCATACAACAAAAGGACAAAACCAATAAAAAAAGTTCCAGAAACAACTCAAAAAAGGCAAGATGCAAGTATATTTAAAAAGTCAAAATTAAAAATAATACCATTAGGAGGGCTACATGAAATAGGAAAAAACATAACAGTTTTTGAATACGAAGACGAAATAATAGTAGTAGACTGTGGTTTAACTTTTCCAGAAGATGATATGCTAGGAGTAGACTTAGTAATACCAGATGTAACATACCTAGTAAAAAATCAAGAAAAAATAAAAGGCTTAGTAGTTACGCATGGACACGAAGACCATATAGGAGGCATACCATACTTATTAAAACAAATCAATGTACCTATTTATGCAACAAAATTAACAGTAGGATTAATAAACAATAAACTAGAAGAACACAAATTATTAAGAAGTACAGAGATGCATACAGTAGAGCAAGGACAAACCATTAAACTTGGAAAATACTTTAAAGTAGAATTTATCAGAAGTTCACATAGCATACCAGACTCTGTAATGCTTGCCATAAATACACCTGTGGGAACAATATTACATACAGGAGATTTCAAAGTTGACTATACACCAATCGATGGACAAAGAATGGACTTTGGAAGAATAGCTGAACTTGGAAATCAAGGAATTTTAGCTTTAATGTCAGACAGTACAAATGCTGAAAGAAAAGGCTTTACAATGTCAGAAGGCTTTGTAGGAGAAGTGTTTGACAAATTATTTACAAACTGCACTAAGAGGATAGTTGTTGCAACTTTTGCATCAAATGTACACAGAATACAGCAAATAGTAAATTCAGCAGTAAAATTTAGAAGAAAAATAGCTATTTGCGGTAGAAGTATGGTAAATATAATAAATACAGCAAGAGAATTAGGATATATTAATTGCCCAGATGATATATTTATAGATATAGACATGATGGGAACTTATAATGATGAACAACTAGTTATAATTACAACAGGAAGTCAAGGAGAGCCAATGTCAGCTTTAACTAGAATGGCTGCAGGTGAGCATAAAAAAGTAAAAATAACTCAAAATGACTTAGTAATTATATCTGCAACTCCTATACCAGGAAATGAAAAATATGTTTCAAAAGTTATAGATAATTTAATGCAAATAGGAGCAGAAGTAGTTTATAGTGCTCTTACAGATGTTCACGTATCAGGCCATGCTTGTCAAGAAGAACAAAAATTAATACTATCACTTACTAGACCTAAATATTTTATTCCAGTTCATGGGGAATATCATCAACTTGTAGCACATAGCGAAACAGCAGAACTAATGGGAATACCTAAAAAAGATATATTCATGATGGAAAATGGAAAAACATTAGAATTAAACGAATATGAAGCAAAATTTACTACAATGGTAACAAATGGAAAAATCTTAGTAGATGGCTTAGGAATTGGAGATGTAGGAAGCATTGTATTAAGAGACAGACAACACTTATCTCAAGATGGTTTAATTGTAATAGTTTTAACATTAAATTCTTCAACCGGAGAAGTTGTAGCAGGTCCAGATGTAATATCAAGAGGATTCGTTTATGTTAGAGAATCAGAAAATCTAATGGAAGATGTAAAATTAGTTATAAGAAACGAAGTATCAAAATGTGAAGAACACGGCATTAAAGACTGGACAACAATAAAAACAGCCTTAAAAGACAATTTAAGAGATTATATCTTTCTAAAAACAAAAAGAAACCCAATGATAATACCAATAATAATGGAAATATAAGTATAACTTTTATACAAAGTAGGAGGAAATATATGAATTATCAAGATTTAGCAAATTTAGTTTTTCCAGATGCTAAAGACATAAGCTTTTATGAAGAAAAATATCCAAGAAGAAATTTAACAGAAGGTGCAATTGTTACAAGATTTGCTCCAAGTCCTACAGGTTTTGTTCATATAGGAGGTCTTTATCAAGCTTTAGTTGCACGTAAAGCTGCAAAGCAAACAGATGGTGTATTTTTCTTAAGAATTGAAGATACAGACCAAAAAAGAGAAGTAGAAAATGCTATAACTGGAATTGTAAATTCACTTCAAGACTTTGATATGTCTCCTGATGAAGGTCAAATTAATGCTACTGAAGAATTAGGAAACTATGGACCATATAAACAATCTTTAAGAAAAGAAATATATCAAGCTTATGCTAAATATTTATTAGCACAAGGTAAAGCATATCTTTGCTTTTGCTCTGCTGAAGAATTAGAAGCTATAAGAGCAAAGCAAGAGGCTGCAAAAATTCGTACAGGATACTACGGAGTTTGGGCAAATTGTAGGAATTTAACAGTTGAAGAAATGATAAAAAAAGTTCAAAATGGCGAAAATTACATAGTTAGATTCAAATCAACAGGAAGAGAAGACAGAAAAATAAAACATCATGATATAATAAAAGGAAATGTTGACTTTCCAGAAAATGACCAAGATATTGTAATAATTAAATCAGATGGTCTTCCAACATATCATTTTGCTCATGCTGTAGATGATCATCTAATGGGAACAACACATGTAGTTCGTAGTGATGAATGGTTATCATCTGTTCCATTACATTTGCAATTATTCCAAGAGTTAGGTTTTAGAGCACCTAAGTACGCTCATATAGCACCAATAATGAAAAATGATAATGGTAATAAGCGTAAATTAAGTAAAAGAAAAGACCCAGAAGCAGCTGTTGATTATTACAAAAAAGAAGGAATACCATCAGATGCAGTTAAAGAATATTTATTAAATATTGCAAGTTCAAGCTTTGAAAATTGGAGAAGACAAAATCCAAATTTACCTATAGAAGACTTTGATTTACAATTAAATAAAATGAGTGTAAGTGGAGCATTGTTTGATATGGTAAAACTATTAGATGTTTCAAAGTCAACAATTTCAAGATATACAGCTGAAAAAGTATATGAAGAAGCATATAATTGGGCAAATGAATATGACGCAGAACTAAAAGAACTTTTATCAGATAAAGAATATGCTTTAAAAGTATTTGGTATAGAGAGAAAAAATGCAAAACCAAGAAAAGATATTGCAAAATGGTCAGATGTTAAAGAAAATATTAGCTATATGTATGATATAGATATAACAGATTACCCTTATCAAGTAATAAATGAGCCAGAAGATATTAAAAAAATATTACAATTATATATAGAAAAATATTTTAATGAAGCAGATGACAAGCAAACTTGGTTTGATAAAATTAAGACTTTATCTGGTGAGCTAGGTTATGCTAGCGAAGTAAAAGCATTTAAGGAAAACCCTGGAATGTATAAAGCTCATGTTGGAGATGTTAGTACAGTATTAAGAGTTGCGTTAACAGGTAGAACAAATACACCAGATATGTATGAAATTATGCAGGTTATGGGTAAAGATAAAGTTATAAATAGATTAAAATCAGCTATAGCAAAATTAAGCTAGTGTTTTAAGTATTTCAAACATTACCTAGAAAGGAATGATAAATATGGAATACCAAATAGGAGATATTGTAAGAACAAAAAAACCTCATCCTTGCGGAAGTAAATTATGGGAAATAATGAGAGTAGGGGTAGACTTTAAATTAAAATGCCAAGGATGTGCGCATGTAATAACTATAGAAAGACCTAAAGCATTAAAAATGATTACCAAGATAGAAAAAAAGGCAGAATAAAAGCCAAATAATATTTTCTATAATATTGTAGCAAGACTAAAAAAGAGCAGTAATTAAAATACTGTTCTTTTATTAGGCTCGCTTTTTAATTTTACAAAAATCTAAATATATTTTTCAATTTCTTTCCAAACTGCATCTGTATAAATTTTTTTCTCAGAAGAGAAGGGAAGAAATACATTATCTCCAATAGGATTTAAAACTTTTTGAATGCCTAAAATGCTATTATTTACCTTAGTTGGTGCTATTTTATCAGCTTTATTTGCTAACACAATAAAAGGTAATTTGCTATGCATAATATAATCATACATTAATTTATCATTTTCAGTAGGCTCATGTCTAATATCAACTAAAAACACAATTAAAGAAATTTCTTTTCTTTTAAATAAATATTCTTCAATAAATTTACCAACTTGTTCTTGCTCTTGTTTAGACATTTTGCTAAAACCGTAACCTGGTAAATCAACAAAATAAAATGCATTATCTATATTATAAAAATTAATTTGGCGAGTTTTGCCTGGCTCACTACTGGTTCTAGCTAAATTTTTTCTATTAATCATACAATTTATAAAACTAGATTTTCCTACATTAGACTTGCCGACTAATACAATTTCAGGTAAATTTGTTTTTGGATATTGTGCAGGTTTTACAGCAGATATTTCAAATCTTGGCTCTTTTACTATCATAAATTACTCCTTATAATTAACATAATTTGTCAATTCTTGATAAACCACCCATATAAGGTCTTAGAACTTCTGGAATAGTTATACTACCATCTTGATTATAATGATTTTCAATTAAAGCAATAAGCATACGAGGTGGGGCAACAACAGTATTATTTAAAGTATGAGCAAAATAATTTCCGTTTTCACCTTTAATTCTTATTCCTAATCTACGAGCTTGAGCATCAGTTAAGTTAGAGCAACTACCAACTTCAAAATATTTTTGTTGTCTAGGTGACCAAGCTTCAACATCAACACTTTTAGCTTTTAAATCTGCTAAGTCGCCACTACAACATTCAAGAGTACGAACAGGAATGTCCATGCTTCTAAATAATTCAACTGTATATGACCACATTTTATCGTACCATTCCCAGCTTTGTTCAGGTTCACATACAACAATCATTTCTTGCTTTTCAAATTGATGTATTCTATAAACTCCACGTTCTTCGATACCATGAGCACCTTTTTCTTTTCTAAAACAAGGAGAATAAGATGTCATTGTATAAGGTAAATTTTCTTTTTTAAGAATTTGATCTTTAAATTTACCTATCATAGAATGTTCACTAGTTCCAATTAAATATAAATCTTCACCTTCAATTTTGTACATCATAGCATCCATTTCTTCAAAGCTCATAACTCCAGTTACAACATCGCTACGAATCATATAAGGAGGTATACAATAAGTAAAGCCTTTATTTATCATAAAATCTCTAGCATAAGTTAAAACTGCTGAATGAAGACGAGCAATATTTCCAACTAAGTAATAAAAACCATTTCCAGCAACACGTCTAGCACTATCTAAATCAAGTCCTCCAAGAGCCTCCATAATTTCACCATGATATGGAATTTCATAGTCTGGAACTTTTGGCTCGCCATATCTTTTAACTTCAACATTTTTACTATCATCTTCACCAATAGGAACAGACTCATGCATGATATTTGGAATTTTCATCATTCTTGTTTTAATTTCTTCTGCATAATGAGCCTCTAATTCTTCATTTTGAGTAAGTTCATCATTTAATTTAGAAACTTCTAGTTTTATTTTTTCCGCTTCGTCATTTTTACCATCTTTTATAAGCCCACCAATTTGAGAACTCAAATTCTTTCTTTGATTTCTAAGCTCATCGCCATGAAGTTTAGTTTCTCTATTTTTAACATCTAACTCTAAAACTTCATCAACTAAAGGCAATTTATGATCTTGAAACTTTTTCTTAATATTTTCTTTAACTACATCTGGATTTTCTCTTAAAAATTTTATATCAATCATGTAAAATCAATTCCTTTCTTACTTTGCTTATGAATATTAAAAATTACAAAGCTCCCTTTGTTAGAATTTTAAGCAATTTTGCCATTATTATATAACAAAAATAAATAAATATCAATAAATTGGAAATAATTTGTATAGGTGATTAGATTGGTATTATTAACAGAAGCTGTTAAGTTCATAGTTTATTCCTTAGCAATTGTATTAATTTCAAAATATATTTTAGTTACTACTATTAGAAAATTAGCCGAAAATTTAAATTTAAGAGCAAAGGCAGTAGGGGATGTAGCAGGCTATGCAACATCTGTTCCAGAGCTTTTAACAGTTTCCGCTTCTAGTATAAATGGCTTAATTGGGGCAAGTATATATAACATATTGAGCTCAAATATCATAAATTTTTTTCAATATATTTCATCTATTATAATTAATAAAAATCAAAAAGCTTTTAGAAATCAAGCAGTAAGAGTTGATATATTTTTAGTACTTTTAACAATTTTACTGCCTTTTATTTTTATTGTAGCTAATATCGAAATGGACATTTTTACAGTTGTAATATTTGTTATTTTGTATATTGCCTTCAAATATATAAATAACAATGCTCACAAATTATATTTAAGTACTAATCAAGAAGAAGTTGTAGAAAGAAAGCACCATGCATGGTATAAAAGCATTAAATATATTATTTTACTGATTGCAACTGGAGTTCTATTATTTGTTGTAGGTAATCTGCTAGGAACAACTTTAGAAAACTTATGCTATAGCTTTGGAGTTCCAGAAATAGTTATAGGAATTTTGCTAGGAATAATTACTAGCATCCCAGAGTTAATTACATTTATAGAATCGCAAAAGCATCATAAAAAGGAAAATGACGAGATTTCTGGCATAGTTGAGGCAACTAATAATCTATTTACATCTAATATATTAAATTTATTTATAATTCAATCTATAGGTGTTTTAATTTATGTGCTAATTGCATAAATATTAATCAAGGAGATTTTTTAATGAGAGAAGAATATATAAGAGAAAGAAAAATTATAGACAAATCTGAAAAGCAGAGAAGAGAAGATTTAATAAAGAGCATTTTAAATGCAAGAGAAGAATTAAATCAATTAAATAAAAATTTCGAATATGCTGATGAAGATATGATAGATTATTATACTTATCAATTAAAAGCTAATCAATCAAAACTAGACTATCTAATTAAGTTTGCTAAAAATAAAGGAATTTCAATAGATATGATTGAGGCAATAAAAATGAAATTATATATGCAAGATGATGAGGTAGTTTAAGTAATATTTGTCCAATATTTTTCATAGAAATATACTAATAGTCTTTTATCAAAAAATCGTTGAAAGGATTACTAGTATTATGACAAATATAATAGTTTTTTTAGCATGCATATGCTTTTTATTTATAATAGGAAAAATTTTTATTGTACCAATTAAATGGATTACAAAATTAATTTTTAATTCAATTTTAGGAGCTTTACTAATTTGTGCAATTAATCTTATAGGAGGCATATGGGCTTTTCATATAGGAGTTAATGCTTTAACAGCAATTATGGTTGGAATACTGGGCATCCCTGGAGCAATATGTCTTGTGGTAATAACACTTTTGATATGATTTTAAAATATGGTATTTTCATTTTCGATATGATTTTCAATTTCAAGTTCTGATGTACAAAATGGACATCTATCCGCATGAATATTTATTTCACTATAGCAATGAGGGCATATTTTTGTAGTAGGCTCTTGAACCGCTTCCTCATGTTTACCTAGACTTGCTAATTTATTCATAAATTTTACTATAAGAAATACAACAAATGCCATTATTATAAAATTAATTACATCTGTAATAAAAGCACCATAAGTAAGATTTAAATTTCCTATAGTTAATTTCCAACCAGAAAAATCTACTTCTGAAAAACATCCTAAAATAGGTGAAATTATATTAGTTGTAAGTGAAGTTACTAAACTTTGAAAAGCTGCACCAATTATTACACCAACAGCTAAATCTAATACATTTCCTCTTAATGCAAATTCTTTAAACTCTTTTAACATTTTATCTCAACTCCTTATCAGTAATAAATATATGATAATTCGACAAAAATGTCAATAAAATTGCATTCATGCAAATAAAAAATGCAAGTTTTATATATTTCTTTTGCAAAAACATCCCTTTTCTACAAGCTAGCATTTTATTTTTATGTAAAATTATAATGCTAGCTTGTAGAAAAGCCCTATTTTTTGAACGAAATATATTTTAGCTTCGTGATTTAATGTTTTTTTACTCCAGAAATCGTAAACTTTACATAACATTATCTATTTAATAACTAGAAAAGCATTAAATCACACAAGAAGATATATTAAATTTTATAATTCTTTCACAATAATTATCTATCTCCATAATTCGAATTTTTTGGAAAATAAATATATTGATAATTCATCTAAAAAGTGATAAAATAGACAAGAAATACTAAGAAAGGAGCTATGTCAAAAACATAGAATACCAATATGAATGACAAAATAGTTATAAAGGGAGCAAGAGAACACAACTTAAAAAATATAAATTTAGAAATACCAAGAAACAAATTGGTTGTAATAACAGGTCTTTCAGGATCTGGAAAATCTTCTTTAGCATTTGACACTTTATATGCAGAGGGTCAAAGAAGATATGTAGAAAGTTTATCATCTTATGCACGTCAATTTTTAGGCTTGATGGAAAAGCCAGAGGTTGAATCAATAGAAGGACTTTCACCAGCAATTTCAATTGACCAAAAAACCACATCAAAAAATCCTCGTTCAACAGTAGGAACAGTAACAGAAATTTATGATTACATTCGTTTGCTATATGCAAGAATTGGTGTAGCATATTGTCCAAACTGTGGTAAAAAAATTGAAAAGCAAACAATTGACCAAATAGTTGATAATATTCTAGAATTACCAGAAGGTACAAAAATACAAATTTTGGCACCTGTTGTAAGAGGAAGAAAAGGGGAATATCAAAAGCAATTAGAAGACTTTGCAAAACAAGGTTTTGTAAGAGCTAAAATCGATGGTGAGGTTTATGAATTAACAGATGACATTGAGCTAGACAGAAAGAAAAAACATGACATTGATTTAATAGTAGATAGATTAGTTATTAAATCAGAAATCAGAAGTAGATTAACCGAATCAGTTGAAACAGCCTTAAAATATGCAAATAAATTAGTAAAAGTTGATATTGTTGGAGACAAGGAAGTATTATACAGCTCAAATTATGCATGTCCAGACTGTAACTTCAGTTTTCCTGAATTAACACCAAGAATGTTTTCATTTAATAATCCGTATGGAGCATGTCCTGAATGTACAGGAATTGGTTACTTAATGAGAATGGATGAAGATTTAATAATTCCTGACAAAAATAAAACTTTATATGATGGTGTAAAAGCTTTTGGTGCAAGCACAATGAAAAAAGGCGAAACAATGGCAAAGATGTACTTTGAAAGCATAGCAAAACGCTATGGAGTAGACATCTCAAAACCAATAAAAAGTTTACCTAGAGAATTTCTAGAAAAAATATTATATGGAACAGGAAATGAAAAAATCGATTTTGAATATACATCATATGCTGGAACGCGTAAATTTACAGCTCCATTTGAGGGCGTAATACCAACACTAGATAGAAGATACAGAGAAACAAAATCACAGGGAATGAGAGAATTTTATGAATATTACATGAGTGAATCTCCATGTCCTATATGTAATGGAGCAAGACTAAAAAAAGAAATACTATCAATTAAAATTGGAGACAAAAACATTAATGAATTAACAGAAATGTCTATTAGAAAAATAAAAGCATATTTAAACAATTTACAATTAAACAAAACAGAAGCAATGATAGCAGATATGATTTTAAAAGAAATAGACAAAAGGCTACAATTCTTAATTGATGTAGGACTAGATTATCTAACACTTTCAAGAAGCAGTGGAACACTATCAGGAGGAGAAGCACAAAGAATTCGTTTAGCAACACAAATAGGCTCTGGCTTAACAGGAGTGCTTTATATATTAGATGAGCCTAGTATAGGATTACATCAAAGAGACAACGAAAAACTTTTAGCAACATTAAAAAAATTAAGAGATTTAGGAAATACCTTATTAGTAGTAGAACATGATGAAGATACAATGTATGCTGCAGACGAAATAATAGATATTGGACCAGGAGCGGGTGTTCATGGTGGAAATATAATGGCTCAAGGTACTGCAGAAGACATAAAAAAGGTGCCAGAATCAATTACAGGTCAATATTTAAGTGGAAGAAAGCAAATTAAAGTGCCAAAAACAAGAAGAAAGCCTATAAAGGGAAAAGCAATAGAAGTATGTGGTGCTACAGAAAACAACTTAAAAAATATAAGTGTAAAATTTCCTCTTGGAGTATTTACCTGTGTAACAGGAGTATCTGGTTCAGGAAAAAGTACACTTGTAAATGAAGTATTGTATAAAACAATAGCTAAAACACTAAACGGCTCAAATGAAAAGCCCGGAAAATGTAAAGAAGTAAAAGGTATAGAAAACATTGACAAAATAATAAATATCGATCAATCACCAATAGGAAGAACTCCTCGTTCAAACCCAGCAACATATACAGGAACATTTGATTTAATAAGAGACATTTTTGCAGAAACAAATGAGGCAAAAGTGCGTGGCTATGATAAAGGTAGATTTAGCTTTAACGTACCAGGTGGAAGATGCGAAAGTTGTAATGGTGACGGTGTTCATAAAATCGAAATGCATTTCTTACCAGACATATATGTACCTTGTGAAACTTGTAAAGGTAAAAGATATAATCACGAAACATTAGAGGTTAAATATAAAGGAAAAGACATAGCAGAAGTATTAGATATGACTGTAGAAGAAGCTTTAGAATTTTTTGATAAAATACCAAAAATAAAGCAAAAAATACAAACACTATATGATGTAGGTTTAGGCTATATAAAACTTGGACAACCATCAACTACTCTTTCTGGTGGAGAAGCTCAAAGAGTAAAACTTGCAACTGAATTATCAAAAAGAGCAACTGGAAAAACTTTATATATTTTAGACGAGCCAACAACAGGTCTTCATATAGCAGATGTCCATAGATTAGTTGATATTTTACAAAGATTAGTAGATACAGGAAATACAATTATAGTAATAGAACACAATTTAGATTTAATCAAAACTTCAGACTATATAATTGATTTAGGACCAGAAGGTGGAGATAATGGAGGAGAAGTTATAGCCTGTGGAACTCCAGAACAAATTTGCAAAAACGAAAAAAGCTATACAGGACAATTCTTAAAAGGAAGATATATTGATGCTTAATAAAAATAATTAAGGAAAAACTTTTTAATCAAAATAAGAATAGCGAGCCAAAGATTTTTTAAAATTTACATTTAAAAAAAATCTCAAAGGCTCGCCTTTTATTCAATTTCAAAAACTATCTATTGTTGTTTTGGCTATTGTTGTTATTATTGTTGTTGCTTTGATTATTGTTGCTGTTATTCTTGTTGTTTTTATTATTTTTTTCTGACATAAAAAACACCTCCTGTTTTTATTACAATAATATTTTGTACAATAACTATAATAAATATTCACATAAAATTGTATTTTTTTTACAAATATTGTATAATGTTTTTGTCAATAATAGAAAAAATGAATACAATATAAAAAAATAAAATTAAAGTTTTCTAAAACTTGCAATATTTGCAAAGAAAATTTAAATTCATATAAAAACTTCTGAAAGGAATAATCAGTTTATGGAATTTGAAAATAAAAAATTAAAAGAATTTAACGAATTTTTAAAAAACAGAAAAGTAGCAGTAATAGGACTTGGTGTAAGTAATTTACCATTACTTGACTATTTATACGAAAAAAATGCAAAAGTAACAGTATTTGACAGAAAAACAATAGATGAAATACCAAAAGAAACCATGGACAAAATAACAAATTATTCTTTTGAATTTTCGCTTGGACAGTATAACTTGCAAAAGCTAAAAGGGTTTGACTTAATATTTAGATCACCAAGCTGTTTGCCAACAGTTCCAGAATTAGTAGAAGCGGAAAAAAATGGGGCAATAGTAACCTCTGAAATAGAACTTGTTTTAAAAATAACACCATCAAAAGTAATTGGAGTAACTGGAAGTGATGGAAAAACAACTACAACCACTTTAATACATAAAATTTTAACACATGCAGGTTATAATTGTTTTTTAGGAGGAAACATTGGAAAGCCTCTATTTACGCAAATTGAAAAAATGAGACCAGAAGACATTGTAGTGTTAGAATTAAGTAGTTTTCAGTTAATGGGAATGGAAATAAGCCCTGACATTTCAGTAGTTACAAACATTTCTCCAAATCATTTAAACATACACAAGGACTACGAAGAATATATAAACGCTAAAAAGAACATATTTAAATACCAAAATAATGATGGTATTTTAGTAATTAACTATGATAATGCAATAACAAAAGAATTTAACAAAGAAGCAAAAGGAAAAGTAATTTATTTTAGTAGCAAATCAAAATTAGATGACGGTTATATTGTAGACGAAAACATTATAAAAGAATGTAACGAAGGAATTCGTAAACATATATTAAATGTAAATGATATAAAATTAAGAGGAGTTCATAATTTTGAAAATATTTGTGCAGCATTTGCAGCAACGCAAACGCTAGTTGATAGTGATGTGGCTTATGAAGCAATAAAAGATTTTCAAGGTGTAGAACATAGATTAGAGCAAGTTAGAGAAATAGATGGAGTAAAATGGTATAATGATTCAGCAAGTTCTTCTCCTACAAGGACAATCGAAGGCTTAAATTCTTTTAACGAAGAAATTGTGCTAATTGCTGGAGGGTATGACAAAAACTTAGATTACAAGCCAATAGCAAAACCAATTGTAGAAAAAGTAAAAACACTTATTCTTTTAGGTCAAACATCAGGCAAAATATATGAAGCAGTTAAAGAAGAACTAGAAAAGCAAAACAAAAATTTAAATATTTACATGTGTGATTCATTAGAAGAAACAGTTAAAAAGGCTTTGAAATACGCAAAATCAGGGCAAATTGTATTATTTTCACCTGCTAGTGCAAGTTTTGATATGTTCAAAGATTTTGCAGATAGGGGAGAAAAATTTAAAAACTTAGTAAACGGAATATAGCACAAAATTTCCTTACAAACATAGTATATTGTAAAGTTTGTAAGGAGGTTTTTTTATGTATAACAATGTTTATCAAGACTACATAAATAGTATTTTAGGTACAACACCTATAAATCAAGTTAATTTTGACAATAATAATAAAGTAATGAGAAATTCATATTATCGTTTTCCAACTAATACTAATTCTTCGCAAAACGATTTAACTATGCTATATCCAGAAATTTATAAGCTGTTAAATCCAATGATTGAGTCTGCATGTATGAGATATACTAGTCCTCTCACAGAAAAAGCGTTAGATGAAATGGTAGAAGATATATATAGTCATTTCACAACAGAAGATGCTACAATAATTAATATTAATTTAACAAATAATATAAAAGGAAGTAGTGTAAGCAATAAAAACGCAACCACCTCTAGCACTAATACTAATTCAGTCGCAAAAAATACTTCGCCCGCTTCATCAAATGCAAATACAACATCTAAAGACCAACTGGCTGTACAATCTGCAAATACCAATATATTAAGAGATTTAATAAAAATACTTATAATAAAAGAATTAATTTCAAGACAAAATACTCATCCAGGAAATGAATTTAAATTCGGCTCTGAACAATATGGTGTTTACGAAAGCCCAAGCAAGATGTATTCTAACTATGACGATGGTTATAATATCTTTGGATATTAAAATTTAAAAAAATCAAATTATTTTTGCAATTTATATGCATATAAAATTCGTTTTTATATGCATATATTTTATTTTTTAGCTTAAAATATATAAGAGCCGAAATTTTTAGCAGAATTAAAATAATATTTTGAAAGGCGGAAAATAAAATGAAGGTAAAAGAATGTATGTGTAATGAAGTTTGTGCTGCAAAACCAGAGACAAGCATATATGATATAGCAAAATTAATGCAGACAAACAAAATAGGTTGTGTACCTGTATGTGATTCAAATAACAGCTTAGTAGGTATAGTTACTGACAGAGATATAGTTTTAAGAGGTGTTGTGTGTGGTAAAGACGCAAAAACAACTCCTGTTTCAGAAATAATGACAACAAACATTTGCTCTTGCACACAAGATGATGATGTTTATGATGCTGAATGTAAGATGTCTCAGTATCAAATAAGAAGAATTCCTGTAGTTGAAAACGATAAAATTATAGGAATTTTAACACTTGGAGATTTAGCACACAACAATAGCGAAATAGGAAAACAAGAAGTTTGCAATACTATTTCAAATATTTGCGAATGTGATGGACAAGTAAAAAACTGCTGTTAGTAAAAATTTAAAAAGTAAGAGGTAATAAGAATGGCGTGGGATTCAGGTTATTGGGCTAGTGTTGGCAAAAGAATATTATATGTAATTGCAATATTGATAGGAATATATCTAAGCTTTAAACTTGCTATATTTTATATGCCATTTCTTATTGCTTTTATTATTTCTACAATAATGGAGCCTGCTATAAGATTCATAATGAGAAAATTCAAAGCCACTCGAAAATTTAGCTCCATAATTGTGTTTATAATAACTTTTGGAATTATAATAGGAGCTTTAGCATGGGGAATAACAACACTTTTTTTAGAATCTACAAATCTATTGCAAGGAATAAATGATTATTTTGAAAAAGCTTACATACAAATACAAGAGCTAATAAGTTGGTTTAATTTTGATAAAATTAATTTATCAAATGAAATATTAAGAATATTGCAAGTTTCTGCTGGAGACATATTGTACAAATTATCAGCATGGGCAACTTCTGCATTAACTAATTTAATAAATGTAATTACATCACTCCCAACAATCATAATTTATCTTGTAATAACAATTTTAGCACTATATTTCATTTGCACAGATAAAATATATATGTTAGATATGGCAGAACATCATATGCCAAAAGTATGGGTTAAAAAGATAGGAACTCATTTAAAAGAAATAACATCAATATTAGGAGGTTATTTAAAAGCTGAATTAACATTAATATTTGTATCATTTATAATATCTCTTGTAGGTCTATATATATTTATGTTTGCAGGCCTTAATATTCAGTATCCGCTTCTAATAGCTTTAGGAATAGCATTTGTAGATGCTCTTCCAATACTAGGGTCAGGAACTGTTATGGTGCCATGGGCAGTAATTTCAGCACTAGACGGAGACTTTACACTTGGAATATCAATTTTTGTATTATGGCTAATAATGAGTGTAGTAAGACAATTTTTAGAGCCTAAAATAGTAAGCAATAAAATAGGAATACATCCAATTTTTACATTAATTGCGATGTATACAGGTTTTAAAGTTCTAGGAGTATTCGGAATGTTTGTTGGTCCTATTATTTTAATAATATTTAAAAATATTTTTGCAACTCTAATAGACCAAGGAATAATAAAAACAATATTTGACAGAAATTAATAAGTAGTATGCTAATTAAAACATACTACTTGTTGGAATATATGTACTTTCCGGAGGACCGACATAAGGGTCCTCTGGTTTATTAATTTTATTTACAGAATTAATTTTAATAACAGGAATAGCTTGATTATGATAACTTCCCTTTGTAATAGTTCCTTCAATTTCTACCCAAGCACCATCTTCAAATTTTTTAATATCATTATATTCGCATAAAAAGCCAACTACAAAAGCTTGAGAATCGACTATCATATCCCTTGCTATAACAAACTGGTTATCTTTAAAATCTAAAACTCTGTAGATATAACCAGAAAATCTAATTTTCTTACCTACATAAGAATCAATATTTTCGTGAGTTGCCTTTAAAATATTAGTATAATTTTTAGGATCAATTTCTGTTATATTGGAGTGGGGAATAGTATCAGAAACTGTAAATACCTCATGCATAGATTTATAGACCTTATAAAAAGCGAAACCGGCTATAACCAAGGCAATAACCCCAAAACTAATTAAAATAATTTTAAACAATTTATTTCCATTAACTTTTATATTACAAATAAACATAGCAAACTCCTAAAATTAATTTATATTAAAATATATGTTTAAAACTCTCATATATTCTATACAAATATTTAATTATTCATATAAAATTCTCTGAACATATTGAAAAAGTAGCAAAATAATGATATATTATGCACAAATACAGTTGAAAGGATGTTATCAATGAGTATATTTAACAAAATTTTTAAATCATATAGTGAAAAAGAAGTAAAAAGAATAATGCCTCTAGTAGCAAAAATAAATGGTCTAGAGGAGCAAATATCAAAATTATCTGACCATGAATTAAGAGCACAAACTGACAAATTTAAAGAAGAATTAAAAAATGGTAAAACATTAGATGATATATTACCAGAAGCATTTGCAACAGTTCGAGAGGCTTCAAAAAGAGTATTAGGAATGAGACATTTCGACGTTCAATTAATAGGTGGAATTGTTTTGCACCAAGGAAGAATTGCCGAAATGAAAACAGGTGAAGGAAAAACCCTAGTTGCAACATTACCAGTATACTTAAATGCTTTAACAGGAAGAGGCGTACATGTAATTACAGTAAATGACTATCTAGCAAAAAGAGATAGCGAATGGATGGGCAAACTTTATAAATTTTTAGGTTTATCTGTAGGTCTTGTAATATCTGGTATGGATCCAGTTCAAAAGCAAAAAGCATATAACTGTGACATAACTTATGGTACAAATAATGAATTTGGTTTTGACTATTTAAGAGACAACATGGTAATTTACAAAAATCAACTTGTTCAAAGAGGTTTAGTATATGCAATAGTAGACGAGATAGATAGTATCTTAATAGATGAAGCAAGAACTCCTCTTATAATATCTGGTAGAGCAAATCAATCTTCAGATTTATATAAAAGAGCAGATGATTTTGTAAGAAGATTAAGTGCAAAAGTTTTAGTAGAAGAAGATGTAAAAAATGTAGAACAAGCTGAAGATAATGAAAACTATGACTACATAGTAGATTTAAAAGCAAAATCTGCATCACTTACTCAAAAAGGTATTAAAAAAGCAGAAGATGAGTTTAGATTAGAAAACTTTAATGACATCGAAAACTCTACTTTAGTGCATCATGTAAACCAAGCTTTGCGTGCACATGGAATAATGAAAAAAGATATAGATTACATTGTAAAAGATGGGGAAGTATTAATTGTAGATGAATTTACAGGACGTATAATGTATGGAAGAAGATATAATAATGGTCTTCACCAAGCAATCGAAGCAAAAGAACATGTAAAAATTGCAGATGAATCAAAAACATTAGCTACAATTACATTCCAAAATTACTTTAGAATGTATGAAAAGCTTTCTGGAATGACAGGTACTGCATTAACAGAAGCGGAAGAATTCCAAGAAATATACAACTTAGATGTTGTATCAATTCCAACAAATAAACCACTAATTAGAGTTGATCAAAATGATGTAATTTATAAAAATGAAAAAGCAAAATTTAATGCTATAGTAAATAGTATTAAAGAAAGTCATGAAAAAGGTCAGCCAGTACTTGTTGGTACTGTTTCTATTGAGAAATCTGAAAAATTAAGCAAAATATTATCAAAAGAAGGAATTAAGCATGAGGTATTAAATGCAAAATTTCATGAAAAAGAAGCGGAAATCATTGCACAAGCTGGTAAATTTGGAGCTGTAACAATAGCAACAAACATGGCAGGACGTGGTACTGATATTATGCTTGGCGGTAATAGTGAGTTTTTAGCAAAGCAAGAAATGCGTAAAAATAAAGTACCAGAAGAATTAATAGAAGAAGCTAACACTTATTATGAAACAGATAATCAAGATATATTGCAAGCAAGAGAAACCTTTAGAAATTTAGAAAATAAATTTAATGAACAAATAAAAGAAGAAAAGAAAAAGGTAATTGAAGCAGGCGGTTTAAAAATAATAGGTACAGAACGACATGAATCAAGAAGAATTGATAATCAGTTACGTGGTCGTAGTGGACGTCAAGGAGATCCAGGACAATCTAAATTCTATATAGGTCTAGATGACGATTTAATGAAAATATTTGGTGGAGATGCAATAACTAAAGTATTTAACTCTTTAGGTGTTGACGAAAATATGCCAATAGATTCTAAAGTAATATCTAATTCAGTTGAAACAGCTCAAAAAAGAGTTGAAGGTCGTAACTTTACAACTAGAAAAAATGTATTAAAATATGATGATGTTATGAATGTTCAAAGAGAAATTATCTATAAACAAAGAAGACAAGTATTAGATGGAGAAAACATTAGTGATAACATCTCAAAAATGATTGATTCAGTTGCAGAAAGTACAGTTTTAGCATATAGCACAGAAAATAGTAATGAAGAAATGAATATATCAGCATTATGTACTGAAATAAGAAATACATTTGGACCAGAAGTTTATGAAGCAACTAAAGAATTTATAAAACAAAATTCTAAAAATGCAAATAGTATAATAGAAGATTTAAAAGAAAAAGCACATAACCAATATCAAGCTAAAGAGCAAGAAATTGGAAGTGAAGCCTTAAGAGAACTTGAAAGAGTAGTAATGCTTAAAGTAGTAGACCAAAAATGGATGGATCATATAGACAGTATGGATGAATTAAAAGATGGTATTGGTCTTCGTGCTTATGGTCAAAAGGATCCTGTTGTACAATACAGAATCGAAGGTTTTGATATGTTTGACGAAATGGTTGAAGATATTAAGCTTGATGTAGTAAAAATGTTAATGAATTTGCGTAAACAAGAAGAAGCAAAAAGGGAGCAAGCCGTTAGAATAACAGGTGCTGCTTTGCAACCATTAAATAGCTTAGATAGTGTGCAAAGGTCTCAAAGTACTGCAAATGGTGAAAATAATAGAACTGTTGTAAATCAAGGCCCTAAGGTTGGCAGAAATGATCCTTGCCCATGCCGGCTCAGGCAAGAAATATAAAAATTGCTGTGGTAGAAATCAATAATATAATACTTTATAAGGAGTGTATCCAAAAACAAAATGGATGCACTTCTTTTTTTGCTACAAAAAACAATATTATTTGAAAAAGTATTGATTATAAAGCAAAAAGATGATAAAATATGTATATTAATAAAAATTTAAATCAAAATTAGAGGAAGTTTATGGAAAATTCAGATTTAGTTTTACAAGATATAGAAGATTTTAGGTCATATGTAAAAAATTTAAGTGAAAAAATAAATAAGGCAAATGTTGAATGGAAAGACGAAAAATTTAAACAATTATATAAGTCGATACAAGAAATTGCCAACGATTCAAAAGAATTAATTAATGCTGGGGAAAAGTGTAAAAAAGCAATTAAAAATTTTTCATCTTATAATAATTCATAAAAATAATATATAATAGGGGAAGAAATTATGCAAATGCAAGTAAGTGAAAAAGGATTAAATATAGTCCAAGAATCGCTAATAGAATTTAGAAATAATGTTGAAAAAACAGCAAAGCAACAAAAAAAGAACATAGAAAAATTAAAAGAAGAATGCGAAGAAACAGTTAATAAGCAAAAAACAAAAGTTATAGAAAACGAAACAACTGTTAAAAAAGTATCAAACGAAATAGATAAAACAGAAAATGGAATATCAAATACTAAAAGAGAAATATCTTCTTTAGAAATAAAACTGCAAAGTATAGAAAACACTATACTTAAAAATAATAATGATCTTACGAGATTAAGAGCAACAAAACAATCATTAGAAGCTAGTTTTCAAAATTGCCAAGATGATGAATCAAAACAAAGTATTTTGAATAGTATTAATCAAGTACAAAGCCAAATTTTTGAAAAAGAAAGAAATAATAATACATTAGCAAGTGAAAGAAGGCAGACTAGAATAAATATAGATAAACAAGAAACTACATTAGAAAAATTGCAAAATACATTATCACAAAAAAAGTATGAACTACAACTTGCAAAAAAAGAGCTTGCAAAATCTATGGATAAATTAGAAAATTTAAAAGAATCTGGCAAAAAGCTAAATGATAGTCTAGAAGAATTAGAAGAAACTTCAAAAGAATTTAAGCACAAGGTATTAGATCATAGTTCAAATACTCTTTCTGGTATAGAAAAATGTATATCTTATGTGCAAGAGTATTTAAATACATAGTTTTTAATTTTATATATATATTATTATTTTTAAAGTTTGAAAGGAGATGAAAAAATATGGCAGACAATAAAAAAATGGAAATTAGCAAAGAGACAGTAGATGAGGCTTTGGACATTTGTAATAGTGTTCTAAATAAATCTGCAAAATTAATTAAAAATATGAATGATAAAAGCACTCAAATAGGAAAAAATTGGAATGATGATAGATATAAAGAAGTTAAAAAATCAGTTGATGAAAGTCTTACATCATTACGTACAGCAAGATTAGATATAGTTGGCATAGAACAAACTCTTAAGAAAATAAGAGAATACATCATAGAATATGATACACCAATTGTTTAATTGAAAGGAGGAAATAAAATGGCTGTTAATACATCAGTTAAAGATTTAACAGATATGAAAGATCTTATAAATAATGGTGCAAAAGAAATTTTTGCTTTAAATGATAAATTAACACAATTTATGAATAAAGTAGATTGGTCAGATGAAAAAGGTACACAATTCTTAAAAGCTATTAAAGAATTAAATACAAAATTATTAGAGCCAATGCCTACATTAAAGAAAACTAGAGATAAAGTAGAAAAACTAATTAAAATAGTAGAAAAATATAATAAAATATCTTTTTAAATAGGAGGAATTACAATGGAAATAAAAGAAGAAAATAAGGAAGTAGAAAATAATGTTGAAGAAATACCTACATTTAAAGGACCAGCAGAAGAAGAAATACCAACATTTACACCACCATCTGAAGACGAAGTACCTACTTTTAGAGCACCAGCAAATGGAAAAATTGATGGTGAAGTATGTTATCATCACCCATCAGAACCAGCAGTTGCACATTGTGTAAGATGTGGTAAGAGTATATGTAAGGATTGTGCTGAAAGTTGCTCAGTAGATGGAGGTCAATATGCAGGACAAAATCTTTGCTATGATTGTTGCAAAGCTTTAGTTGAAGAAGACAAACGTAAATTACAGAAAGATAAAAATAAGATAATGTTCCAATACATATTAACAATCGTTGGCGTAGTTATAGGTGCAATGATGGGCGCATCTGATGGACCTATTATGGCATTAATATTTGCAATGATATGTGGTTCTTTACTTGTAGCAATAAAACCAATTGGTTCTGCACTAGTTGAAGTTTTCAAAGGTGTTTTTGAATTAGCATCAGGTGGTAGTATAGCTAATGCAATTTTTAACTTTTTAACAGGAATTCTTAAATTTCTAATTGTAGCAGTACAATGTACCATAAGAACAATAGCTAAATTAATTAATTATACAATTTATATAATAAAAGCATCAAAAGCAATTAAACAAGATATGGAAGCATTACAACAATTACAAGACTTTATGGCTTATATGGAAGTAGCTGTTAAAAATAGAGGTGTTGATTTAGAGACACTTATGCAAGAAGGTAGCGAATTATATAATAACTCATATGCAAGAGTACTTAGAGATAGTGGTGAAGAAGCAGCTGATCAAATGTTAAGAAGAGCTACAACTACAATAGCAGAAAACGGAGAAATTATTAGAAACTTTGTTGCAGCATAAATAATAAAATAATAATAGGAGGAAGATATAAAATGGATGAAAATGATAATAATGCTATTGCTCAACGTCGTAGAGCTTTAGCTGAAGCATTAAGAACAAATGGGGAAGTAGTAGTAACTCCAACAGGAGAAGTTGAATTTAAAGATGAAGCAGAAAATAGTGATACCCCAGCAATATCTGTTCCAGAAGGAAAATTAGCATAAAAAGGAGGAAAATAAAATGGCATTTTATTGGTATGAAAGTGACCCAGAACTATACAAAGCAGAAGTTGCTGCTATGAGAAAGTTTTTTCCATCTTTTAAAATAAACCAATTACAAGATGGTTCTGGAAGATTATATTGGAGAGGAAAAGTTCAACCAACTGGTCCTAATGGTATGGTATGGGATTTAATGTTAATTTACAAAAACAATCATCCATATACTGCTGATGGTGAATATGGGGGATCAATTCAAATTTTACCTGTATCTCCAAGATTAAAAGATATTGCACGTAATTTGCCAATTAGACCAGAAGCAGGACTAGGTTTAGGATTACCACACATATATAGAAGCAATTTTGGAAGAAACGAAGAATATTTTATTTGTACAGCAGACCCTAAATATTTTAAAGCCGGACAAAATAGATCAACTTCTGCAGCATCTGCACTTAGTTGGGCTTGTAAATGGATTGTATTATGTGAGATGTGGTTAAATGGTGAGATAAGTGATGATGTTGCTTTAGAAGGCAATTATTAATATTATGAAGTGTTTATCTAAAAGCATAGAATAAACACTTCTTTTACTTAAATAAACAATATTATATAAAATAGGAAAAGAGGAACTAACATGGAAGTAATTTTTTCTAATAGAGCTTTTACGGCAGTTTTAGCTGAAACAGCTGAAAAAATAAAAACAGAAACTGGAGGGCTATTTTTAGGAACTATAGAAAATGATACTTGGTATATAATAGAAACAATAGATCCAGGACCAAATTCGATTTTTAAAGTTACATATTTTGAATATGATCAAAAATATACAGAACACTTAATAAATAAAATTGCTAAATTATATGATAAGCCTTTAAATCTTATAGGATTATGGCATAGACATCCTGGTTCTTTCGATGTATTTTCACATACTGATGATGGAACAAATGCAAAATATGCGAGAATGAGACCTGAAGGTGCAATTTCAGGATTAGTAAATGTAGATCCGGAATTTAGATTCACAATGTATCATGTAGATCAGCCATGTAAATATACAAAAATACAATATAAAGTTGGAGATGAATTTATTCCACCAGAATATTTAAAATTAAAATCAGAACAAAGACTTAAAAATAAAATGTATAGTATTTTATATAAAGATGATATCATAAAAGAAATTTTAAAAAATAACAATGAAGAAAATGGAGGAAATTTGTAGTAATGGATAATTTTTTTGGTGATGAAATTGAAAAAGTAGTATTTATATCAGACGAGCAATTAAAAGATAAAACATCAAACAAACTTTATGGAAAATATTTTAAAGATACTAATATATTTAACATTTTTCCAGAAGAGATAAAAAATAGGGGAGATTTCTTATGTGATATTTTACCTGAGGGAAGTAAACCTAATAATAATAATTTATGTGCTATATATAATGGTGATATTATAGACTTTTATAGTAATGGAAAGAAAATAAAGGTAGAAGTATATAGTTTATATCAAAATATTTTTTCAAGAAATAAAGGAATATTAGAAACTGATGTAATGGCTAAAAAACGTGCAGTTATTTTAGGATGTGGCTCAGTTGGAAGTTTAGTTGCAATGGAACTTGCTAAATCTGGAGTAGGAAATTTTTTACTAGTTGATCCAGATGTTATGGAATATCATAATATATGCAGACATCAATGTGGAATAGAAGATGTAGGAGATTTAAAAATAAATGCATTAACTCGAAAATTAAAAAATATTAATCCAAAAGTTAATGTAATAAGTTTTGAGGGAGTTGTAGAAAATTTACCAAAAGCTACACTTGATGAATTTTGTAAACCTGAAGAAACAATATTTGTTGGATGTGCAGACAATAGAGCTGCTGATGTTTATGCAAATCGTATTAGTATTTACTATTCATCATATTTTATTTCTCTAGGATTTTGGGAAAGAGCTTGTGCCGGAGAAATATTTTATCATATACCAAATAAAGGAATGCCTTGTTATGAATGTGCTTTAGGAGCAGGGTCTAATATGTCTTCACGTGTACAAGCTAACCATCATGTTTATTCAAATAAAGAGGATATTGAAGCAGTAAAATTTGAACCTGGCATATCTGTTGACATTAACTTTATAACAACTATTGGAATTAAATTAATAATAGATATTTTGAATAGTAACAATAAAGATTACATACCACGATTACTTAATAATTTAAAACAATATACAATTGTTTGCAATACAAATAATCCTGAAATAGGAGGAGAAATGCTTGAAATATTTAGCTATCCATTACAAGTTACAACTTCATTAGTAGTTGGATTCGGCAAAAAGGATTGTAGAGATAAATGTACATGTAAATATGAATTAGAAGAAAAATAAATAGTTGAAAGGAATAAAAATGGATATAAAATCGATTTCATATAAAAAGATAATTTCTATAATTAATGAGTTCATTCTATTCTTAGGGGAAATGGATGATAAAATTATAAAATCTCAAAATGACTATAACTCTAAGGTAGCTCAAATGCTTGATAAATATAATTATGAAAATCAAAAATTTGACAAAGACTGTCAGCAAGCTATTACATCATTAGAAAAAAATTCAAAAGCTATGATTGATGATGCAAAAAGGATTGAACAGCAAATTACACAAATGGATAAAAAATTATCTTCTGTAGATAAATATTATGTAAAAACGAAACAAAAAAAATTAGAAGAATTATCAGATAAAAAAACTGATAAATTTTCTGACAATATGGACTATTTTGAAATATTAAAAGACATTAAAGATCAATTTGCATCAATTAGTAAAAAATATTCTGAAGAAATGTTACCATCCATTTTAAATAGTTTAAATTTTATGTTTTCAAGTAAAAGAAAGAAAGACTATGAAGAATTAATAATCCTTCAAAATACAGTAAAAGATTTTATTGAAGAGATGAAAAATAATTTAAATATGGCAGCAGAAGAAACAATTACAGAAATGAAGGATAAACATAGCTTGCAAAAACAAGAGATGATTAATTCACAAAATGCATTTAAAGAAAAACAAGAAACAGAATACATGAATATATTAAACAATCTTTCTAATGATATTGAAAGTAAATTTAATGTAATTTTACCAGAAGAAACAATAAGATTTATGGCAGATGTAATTGAAGAATATAAAAAATCATTTATAAAAGTAAACACATCAAATCAAATTAAGAATGATATTCTATATTTAGGATATATCGATTTTCCTATTAAAGAATTTGTACAATCAAATACTTTAATATCTTTTATCACAGAAAAGTGTAAATTACTTATAATAGATGATAAAATAAGATTTCCCTTAATTTCTTCAACAGTTGAACCTTTTGATATCTTTATTGAAAAAGCAGAAGATGGAAAAATGGCATTACAACAAATGGTTCAAGGAATGATGTTTTCATTTTTATCTACTGTACCAGTCATGAATTTAACATTTAGTGTTATAGATTGCGAGAATCATGGAAATAGTGTATCAACATATTTTGATGCTAAAAAGAAATTACCAGAACTTTTTGAAGATAAATTTTACACAAGTTTAGATTCTGCAATCAAAAAAATATATTCACTTAATGAAAAAGTAGATTACATATCACAAGATATATTAGGAACAGAATATAAAAATATATTTGAATATAAAAGTGAGAATAAAGATTATAACTATAAAATAGAAATTCTTACTATATTTGATTTTCCAAACGGTTTAGATGAACAAGCTTTATCTGCATTGAAAAATATAATTTTATATGGCCAAAGGTGTGGAATTTATGTAATAATAGCTGGAAAATCAACTATAGATCAAAATTCAAGCTCAAAAGAATTACAAGATAGTATAAAGAAAATAAAAGAAAATTGTATTAATATACAACAAACTTCAAATAGTTTTGAGTATGCAACAATACCATTTGTAAGTTTACCAATGCCATCAAAACCAGAGTTTGGAAACTTCTTCTCAAAATATATTTTAATAAATGATGGTATTAAAAATAAAGGAATTGCTTTACCACAAGACATAAGAAATCTTATGGAAAGTAAAACAGATGAAGATTTACAAGAAAATATAGATAACATCAAAACAGCAATTTCAGAATATAATGAAAAATTTGGAACTTCGCCTGATGAAAGTGCAATATATTTAAGAAAAATTCCTATCGGAATAACACATTATCCATCAGATTTATTTATTGATAGTTTTGGGTATGAACAAATTCAAAAAGAATTTAGAGATGAAAACGGAAAAATTGCATTACCATTATTTATGGATTGTGGAGCTTCTTGTAACTTTTTAACTACATATACAGAGTCAACTAGAAATAAAATGCTAGATTTTGCAAACCATATAATTTGGTCAACACTATCTATGTTCCCTGTAGCAAAGATAAATGTGAGCATTATGGATTGTGAGCAAAAGGGTGGAAGTATACAACAATTTTTAGACTTTAAAAAAGACTGTGTAGATGCATTTGATGAAAAAATTTATACAAACAAAGAAGATATTACAGAATTTTTACAAAAAATAAATATAAAGATTGATGATTTAATTCAAAATAAATTATCAAATAAATATAAAAACTTATTAGATTATAATCAAAATAATCCTAATAGAGCAGAACCATGTAAATTGCTTGTAATATATGATTTCCCTTCCGGATTTGAAAGTAGAAATATAGAACTTTTATTAAATATATTAAAAAATGGGGGAAAGTGTGGTATTTATACTTTAATAGGATATAACAAAGATGTAGACTATTCTTCTTATAATGGAATAGATGATATGTTAAATAAAATGAAAACATATTCCTCTATAATAGAAATTGCAGATAAAAACTATTATATAGAACCATTTAACTTACCAGTTACAATAAAAGAACCTTTAGATAATTTAACTATAAGTGAATTTATAAAAAAATACAAAGAAGTAAGTATAAAGATAAAAGGAAAAGGTTTCTCATTTGAAGACATATTAGACAAAGAATTATTCTCAAGAAATACTGATAAAGACTTAAGTATACCTATAGGAATTGGTGATGGAGAATCAATAATCCCAATAGTATTTGGAAAAGGCTCTTCACATCATGCTCTAGTCGCTGGTGCTACTGGTTCTGGAAAATCAACATTATTACATACATTAATAATGAGTGCAATGTTACACTATACACCAGATTTATTGAATTTATATTTGATGGACTTTAAAGGAGGTACAGAGTTCAAAATATATGATTCTTATCGTTTACCTCATATTAAACTACTTGCTTTAGACGCAATGCAAGAATTTGGGGAGAGTATTTTAGAAGACCTAGTTTCAGAAATTGAAAGACGAAGTGAAAAATTTAAATCTGTAAATGCCTCTAAATTATCAGAATATGTAAAATTATCTGGAAATGCTATGCCTAAAATACTAGTAATTATGGATGAATTTCAAATTTTATTTAATGATTCAACAAACCGTAAAGTAGCAAATCATTGCGCAGAACTAACAAAGAGAATAGTAACAGAAGGTCGTTCATATGGAATTCATTTATTAATGGCAACACAATCAACTAAAATTATTTCAGATTTATCATTAGATAGTGGAACTATTGAACAAATGAGAATAAGAATAGGTCTAAAATGTGGTGAATATGATGCTAGATATTTGTTTACAGACAGAAACGATACAAAAGCATTAGATATGATGAGAGGACCTATTGGAACAGCTGTACTTAATGAAGAATATACAGAACAAGATAATATTGGATTAAGAGCAGCATTTTGTGATGATAAAACACAAGAAAAATATTTGAATTTGATTGCAGCAAAATTTGCTGATTGTGAGTATAATATGCAATCATTTGAAGGAAGTAAAACAACTGATTTAATGGCTGTTTTACCAGTAGAAATGACAGATAAATTACCAATTTCAATAAAAATAGGAACATTAATTAAAGTCGCTGACCCATTATCAGCAATATTTGATAAAAAACGTAAACACAATACATTAATCTGTGGTGCAAATGAGAAAATGAACGAAAATATTATAAATCTATATACATTAGGAGTATTGTTAAATGAAAAAACTAAATTATTATATATAGATGGAGATTTAATACTAGATGGAAACATACCTGAGGATTCTTATTATACTGAATTTAGTAGATTTGGAGAAAGATTTAAAATTGCACAAACAAGAGCAGATATTATTAAATTTATTAAAGAAGCATATGACTTTTATTTAGATGCTAAGAAAAATATAACTGATAAACAATTAGTTGTATTAATTAAAAACTTTCAATATTTAGATGTTTTAAAAAATATTATAAAAGGTGAAAACGTAAATGAAAGTGATTATTTAGAAGAAACAGAAGAAATCCAAGAAAATGATGACAATGATTTTATGAGCAGTAATGCATTTGATTTTGGATTTGATAGCAGTTCTTCAAGTGATGAGAATGTTAGTGCAAAATTTATAAAATTAATTGATGATGGCTCAGCTTATGGAATTAATTTTATTATAACATCTTTAGAATTCCAAAGTGTAAAAGAATGTATGTATTATGGTGAAAATGTTCTTAACAAATTTCCAGAAAGATATGTATTTGCACTAAACGATTCTGATGCAGATTCTTTGATTGATGGTGTTTCTTTAAAATCTTTAAAAGACAATACCGTATATTACACAGATTCTTTGAAAAGTACATTTCAATTAAAACCTTATATATTTCCAAAGAAAAAAGAATTGGAAGAATTTTTGGATAAATTATTAAAGAGGTAAAACTATGGATTTAATAAAAAAAATATTTAGAATTTCAAATATAGGAACAATATTGTTTTGCTGTTTAAATTTAGGATTAATTACATATTTCTTTACAAATGGTTTTGAAGATTTTTCATATATAGAATGGATAATTGTAGGGTATGTAGCTGGAATAGTAATTTCATTATCGCCAATAGGAGAATGGATAATGGTATTAATGGCTGGTGGCAGAAAAATGAAAAGAACAGATATGAAAATAAGAATAGTACCATTACTTGAGATTGTATATAATAAAGCAAAAAAAGAAGCCCCTAAAATGGTTAATTCGATTAAACTAAAAGTAATATATGATTCATCTCCAAATGCTTATGCAATTGGAAGAAGAACAATTTGTGTTACCTCTGGATTGTTTCAATTATCTGATGAAGAAATAATGGGAGTACTAGCACATGAATTAGGACATTTAGCTAATAGGCATTCAGAAATACAACTTCTTATAGGAGGATCAAATTTATTTATTTCAGTAATTTTGATAGGATTAAAAATAATTGCATGGATAATTATAGCGATATGTTCATTATTTGCCATCAATATGAGAAGTACATTTGGATCAATAATTGTATTTATAACAGGAATAATGTCAGCATCATTAATTTGGCTATGGACAAAATTTTGTATGTTATTTATGTACATGTCAATGAGAATAAATGAATATGTTGCTGATGAGTTTGCATATAAAATAGGGTATGGAAATAATTTAGCAAAAGCATTGGATAAACTAAATATTGATATTGCATCTGAAAATGGATTTTTGAAAGCTTTAAATTCAACACATCCAAATTCTAATGATAGAATAGCTAGATTACAACAATTAGGTGTAAATTATTATGCATACTAATAATAAAATAAATACTATATATACTATATATATAAATTGTTACTTGAGGAGTAAAATATGAACAATAATTTATCAAACTTAGCTACAACTGAAAATAGTCCAAAATGGCAACATGCAATAAAAAGAGAAAAAACACTATATACAAGAAGTAATGATACACGTACAGAATTTGAAAGAGATTATACAAGAATTATACATAGCATGGGATATAGAAGACTGAAGAATAAAACTCAAGTATTTTTCTCTCCTCAAAATGACCATATCTGCACTAGAATAGAACATGTTGTACATGTAGAATCTATAAGTTATACCATTGCAAAAAATTTAGGATTAAATACTGACCTTACAAGAGCAATTGCAACTGCACATGACATAGGGCATAGTCCATTTGGGCATCAAGGCGAAAGCTTTTTATCAGAAATTTCAAAAAGAGATATTGGAGAAAGTTTTTGGCATGAAAAAAATGGGCTACAAATGGTCGACAAAATAGAATTGTTAGAAGACATAGAAGGTAATAAGCAAAACATGAACTTAACATATGCGGTAAGAGATGGAATCATTTCTCATTGTGGCGAAATAGATCAAAATAATCTAAAACCACGTGACGAATATATTGATTTAGCAAAATATAAAAAGACTAACCAATTTGCACCTTACACATGGGAAGGATGCGTTGTTAAAGTTGCTGATAAAATATCTTATTTAGGAAGAGACATCGCAGATGCTATAACCTTAGGCATTTTAGACAAAAATCTTAAAGAATTATATAATATTTTAAATTGCAATTCAGTTATAAATAATACAAATATAATTAGTGATTTAATATATGATTTATGTATGAACTCTAATAGTGATGATGGCTTATGCTTTTCAAATAAGACATTCGAAATGGTTAATAACTTAAAAAAGTTTAATTATAAAAAAATTTATTTATCAGATAAATTATTAAAATCTACTCATTACTTTAAATTAATACTAAATACTATATATGATTTGCTAAAGGAATCATATAAGAATATGTCAAAAGCAGAAAAGATATGTCCCGATTTGCTGAACGATTTTAATGATTGGCTAAAAAATTATTGGAATTTAGAAAGAAACGCGGAAAATAAAAATGATGTAATATTTAATATTCAAGATGAAAAAGATTATTATAAAGCTATCATCTTGTATATTTCAGGAATGACAGATAATTATGCTATTGATATGTATAATAAAATAATCAGATTTTGAAAAATTACATCGTATAGAAGGAAGTGAATAGTTTGGTCGAATTAGATGAAAATACTCGATTATTACAATCAATGAAAGAAAAATTACAAAGTTTAGGTGATTCACTTTGACATTTCCAAACTAGAAAGTGAATTATCTATCTTAGAAAAAGAAACAATTAAGGAAGGTTTTTGGAACGATAGTACAAAAAGTTCTTCAATTCTTTCTAAAATTAAATCTTTAAAAAATAAATGTAACACATACCATAGGCTCAAAAATGAAATAAAAAGTTTACAAGAACTAACTGAATTAGTAACTGTGGAAAATGATGAGCAAATGGCGGCTGACATATTAAAAAATACTTTGACACTTCAAAAAGATCTAGAGAAATTTGAGCTTTCAACACTTTTATCAGGCAAATATGATAAAAATAATGCGATTTTAACTTTACACCCTGGAGCAGGTGGAACAGAATCACAAGACTGGGCAGAAATGCTATACAGAATGTATACAAGATGGGCAACTAAAAATGGATTTGAAGTACAAGAACTTGATTATTTAGAGGGTGATGAGGCAGGCCTTAAAAGTGTAACCTTTGAAATAATTGGCGAAAATGCGTATGGATACCTAAAATGTGAAAAAGGAGTACATCGTCTAGTTAGAATCTCTCCATTTGATGCAGGAGGAAGAAGACATACCTCATTTGCTTCTTTAGAAGTATTACCAGAAATAACAGATGACATAGAATTAGATATAAACCCTGAAGATATAAAAATGGATGTATACAGGGCCTCTGGTGCAGGTGGACAACATATAAACAAAACCTCATCAGCCGTAAGATTAACACATATTCCAACTGGAATAGTAGTAGCTTGCCAAACCGAACGTTCACAATTTCAAAATAAAGATACTGCAATGAAAATGTTAAAATCAAAATTATTAGATTTAAAAGAAAGAGAGCAAAAGGAAACAATACAGGAATTAAAGGGCGAACAAAGAGATATTGCATGGGGAAGTCAAATACGTTCTTATGTATTTTGCCCATACACTTTAGTAAAAGATCATAGAACAAATTACGAAGTTGGAAATGTTGAAGCCGTTATGAATGGTGAAATAGATGGTTTTATAGAAGCTTGCTTAAAAAATAATATAAATTAATAAGATATGGGGGCGTGATAAAATGAAAAAGAAACTTAATATCACACGAGTAGCTATAGTATCATTAATACTACTTGCTATAATTATGCTAATTATAATAGCTATTGCAAGTAATACCAAACCTTCAAAAAAGAGTAAGGGTAAAAGTAACATAACAATAAGTAGTGAATATAATGACATGATTATTAAAGATGTAGAAATAAGTTATGAGGAAAAAGCAGAATCTACAAATATAGACTTTAAAATTGAAAACACCTCTAACAGAGATTTACAATACGAATCTGTGTTAATTATGGCTTTAGATGAAAATAATAATGTTGTATCTTCTGTTGAACAAATCATAGGATTTTTGGAAGCAAGGGGACAATATCTAGTAAATATAACTTTACTAGGAAATTTCGAGCAACAAATTAAAAAAATAGAATTACAAAAACCTATTGAGTAAAAAAATTTAACTTCTTTTTATAATTTTAATATAATATAATATCGACTATGTTTAAATTTAAACAATGTTTCTCATAAGAAAAAAGAAGGTAATCATAATGAATACTATAATATTAAAGTTTGGAGGAAGTTCAGTTGCTAATGATGAAAAGCTTAATTTAGTAGCTCAAAAAATAATTAATTTATATAATAATAATAACAAAATAGTTGCTGTAGTTTCTGCTCAAGGCAAAACTACAGACCATTTAATTTCGGAGGCCAAAAGTTTATCTATTTGTCCAAACCCAAGGGAATTAGATGCACTTGTAAGTATTGGTGAACAAATAACTGCATCAAAACTTGCTATGCTTCTATTAGCTAAAAATTACAATGCAATCTCATTAACAGGTTGGCAGGCAGGAATTGTAACTGACGATATAAATCAAAGTGCAATTATAAAAAGCATAAACACATCACGCATAAATCAAGAATTAGATAATGGAAAAATAGTAATAGTTGCAGGTTTTCAAGGTGTTAATTCTAAAAATGATGTTACAACCTTAGGAAGAGGAGGCTCAGATACTACTGCAGTGGCATTAGCTGCAGCTTTAAATTCAAAAAGCTGTTATATTTACTCAGATGTAGACGGTATTTATACATCAGATCCTAATAAAGTCACAAATACTAAAAAAATCGATGAAATTTCATATGATGAAATGTTAGAAATATCAAGTGAGGGAGCAAAAGTTCTTCATAATAGATGCGTTGAAATAGGAGAGAAGTATAACATCCCAATAATTGCTAAGTCTACTTTTAATGATGAACCAGGTACATTAATATCAAATAAAACTCAGATAGAAGGAACAGTAGTTAAGAATATTGTAAAAAAAGAAATTTCCAGGTTATCTATAATAGGGAATGGCTTTATGTCAAATAATGAAATTTATAAAAAAATAATGAATATAATAGAGAAAAATAATTTAGATATTTTAAATATAGATATTACAAGAACAAAGATTGCTATAGTTTTTAAAACTGTAGTTGATAATACAATTTTACAAGAATTGCATAAAGAGATTATTGAACAAATTTAGATAAAATATAGAATAGAGGAGACATATGTTTCCTCTTTAATCTTTATTATAACACTGCACAAAATCAAAGTTTTGCGCAAATAGAAATAGGACTTTTTTGAAATGATGTCCTATCTCGCTAAATTTAAGGCTTTTACAGGTTTTCTTACTCAACAAACTCATTCTTATAATATTTTTTCAAAAATTCATGAAATCCTTATATTTCAGTATTTTGTCCAAATTTATAGACAACAAGTTATATTACCTTTTTTTAAAAACGCCTTAAAATCGATTCTTGTGCGTCGTTTTTTTGGCCATTTTTCAGCATTTTTCAAAAATCATTAATTTTACAATATTTTAGTAAATTTATATCATATTAGTAATAATTTTTAAATATTCAAATTAAATTTCAGATGATAACTTTATGAGTTAAATATAAAAATGTCTTAAAATTGATTTTGAAGCTTTATAAAATGAAATTATTATATAATATTATAAATAGAAATTTATTTTTAAAATTTTATAAAATTACATTTAAATTTCTAAAATTTTAATTATAACAAATGTTCGGTTTTGAAATTTAATGTTCGTAAAATAAATTTTTCAAAATCTTAATTTTGAAATTTTATTAATTTTTATTTAATTTAAGATATCTATTTTTCAAAACTGCCCTCTCTCCTACTCTAACAAATTTTTTTAATTTTATATTGACTCATATTAAGATTTTAATTTTATCATATTTAAATTTTAACTCCTATTTTTACTATTTTGCAAGCCAATTAGCAATATCATATATTTGTATACCTTCGTATTGATAATTTTCGTGTTTTGTTCTTGCTATTATAATTTTAGGATAGGCATCTTTTATTTGTAAAAGTGGTTCAGCTTCTCTATTTAATGTATCTTGATAATCTATATTGTCTGCTACCTGAATATAAATTTTTTCATTACGCTTTTGGGCAATAAAATCAATTTCCTTTTTATATAGAGTTCCAACATATAACTCATAACCCCTTCTTAAAAGTTCTATTGCAACGATATTTTCATATGTTCTTCCATAATCCATATTTGAAGTTCCAAGAGTTGCATATTTTATAGAATGATCTGCTAGATAGTATTTGTCTTGAGTAGACAAATACTTTTTACCTTTTATATCATATCTTTTTATTTTATAAAAAGCAAAAGAATTGCACAAATAATCAATATAATTTTTAATTGTTTTATCCGTTATTTCAATTTTATTACTATTCAAATAATTAGTTATATTATTTGAAGAAGTTAAATTAGAAATATTGTCTATTAAATAATTACTTAAGTTGTTTAGTATATCTATATTTCTTATATTATATTTTTGCTTTATATCTCTTAATATTAAAGTATTAAAAACATCTTCTATATATTTATATTTATCAATTTGTGTTTTGTACACATACGAACCTGACATTCCACCTTCTTTTACATAATTATCAAATGCTTCTTGAATATCTTTGTATTTATAATATTGTAGATATTCTTTAAATGAAAATGGATATATTTCAAAGCTAAAAGTTCTTCCTGTAAATAATGTTGCTAAATCACTACTTAATAAAAAAGCATTTGAACCAGTTATATAAAT